>NZ_JBFBBE010000026.1:0-110256 GCF_040682555.1 Streptomyces sp. NPDC051172 | reverse complement strand
CCTGATCCACAAGACCGGCCCCGCCACCTACGCCCTCGCCTGCTGACCCGACACGCTCGACACCGACCAGAAGATCCTTAACTTCCCGGCCTTGCATTTTGTACGGCGCCACGGAAAACCGTTTGCCTCCGACCACGCTGCGACGCGAGCCTGTCACGGTTTGCTGCCGCCGTTCGCGGCTCCCCCCACCCCCTGACACGAGCCACTGGGACGTCAGTCGTCATGCAGATTCAAGACCTTCCGTATCCCGACCCGGGCGTGCCGGACGCACGCTCCGGTCCCCGATTCCTGTGGTGGCTGGGCCGCAATCAACTGGGCGGTCAGTTCAAGTCACTGGCCTGGGGCCTGCTGCACTTCGTGTCGGTCTCCGCGCTGCCGTTCTGCGTCGGCACGGCCATCCAGGCCGTCGTCGAACGCTCGGGCAGCCGACTGGCTCTCGCGGGCGCCCTGCTGGCGCTGGCGGGCCTCGGCACCGCACTCGGTGACACGTTCCTGCACCGGGCCGCGGTCACCAACTGGATCACGGCCGCCGCCCGCGTCCAGCAGCTGCTCGCCCGCAAGGCCGCGGTGCTGGGCTCGGCGCTGACGCGGCGCGTCGCGGCCGGCGAGGTCGTGGCCGTCTCCACCGGTGACGTCGAGAAGATCGGCTGGTTCGTGGAGGCCGTCTCCCGGTTCACCGCGGCAGCCCTCACCGTCGTGCTGGTCTGTGTCGCCCTGCTCGTGTACCAGCCGGCGCTCGGCGTGGTCGTCGCCGCGGGCCTGCCTCTGCTGGCGATCGCGGTGCTGCCGCTGCTGCCACGGGCGACGCGACGCGCAGACCTCCAGCGCGAGAAGGCGGGACGGGCCACCGAACTGGCCTCGGACACCGTCGCAGGACTGCGCGTGCTGCGCGGCATCGGCGGCGAGGAGCTGTTCCTCGACCGCTACCGCCGCGCCTCCCAGGAGGTCCGGCACGCGGCCGTGCGCAGCGCCCGCATGTGGTCCCTGATCTCCGCGATCCAGGTGCTGCTGCCGGGCCTGCTGATGGTCGTGGTCGTCTGGTACGGCGTGCACCTGGCCGGGCAGGGCCGCATCACCGTCGGCGAACTGGTCACCGTCTACAGCTCGGTGATGGTCCTGACGTATCCACTGCGCCACTTCGAAGAAATCGCCATGGCCTACTCCTTCTCGCGGCCCTCCGCCAAGCGGGCGGCGCGGGTGCTGTCGCTGGAACGGGCCACGGACACCGAGGGCTCACGCACGGACGATGTCCCCTCGGGGGACCTGTACGACCCGACGACGGGTCTGCTCGCCCCCGCGGGCCGGCTGACCGCGGTGGTGTGCGGCGACCCGGACGCGGCGGGCCTGCTCGCCGAACGGCTGGGCGGACACCCCGCCGAGCAGGGCACCTCCGTCCTGCTGGGCGGCGTACCCCTCGACGAGCTGCCGCTGGGCACCGCGCGTGAGGCGGTGCTCGTCCAGGACAAGGATCCGGTCCTGCTGTCCGGTTCGCTGCGCGAGCTGCTCGACGTGCCCGCTTCCGGCCACGTCGGCGCGCGCGAGGCGCTGGCGGCCGCGCAGTGCGAGGACGTCCTGGAGGCGCTCTCCCAGGGGTCGTTGGACGCCGCGGACCCGATGGACACGCGGATCACCGAACGCGGGCGGTCGCTGTCCGGCGGACAGCGACAGCGGCTCGCGCTGGCCCGATCGCTGATCACGGACCCGGAGGTGCTCGTCCTGGACGAGCCGACCTCTGCTGTCGACTCGCACACCGAGGCACGGATCGCGGAAGGGGTGCGCGCCCTTCGCGAGGGGCGCACGACGGTGGTGTTCACCTCCTCGCCGCTGCTCCTTGATCGCGCGGACCGGGTCGTGCTCGTCCACGAGGGCCAGGTCGCCGCGGTCGGCGTGCACCGCGAACTGGTGCACACCGAACCCCGCTACCGGGCCGTGGTGACCCGGGAGACCGAGGAAGAGGCCGCCCCGAGCGGCGTACTCGAAGACGACGACGTTCTGAAGGAACTGGAAGAGATCGAGGAGACAGCATGATCGGCGTGGCGCCACCGGCGTACGACCCGGCGGCCCCGACGACGGCGCACACGCTGCCCGTCGGCGCCCCCGCGACCGTACGCGCCTATGTGGCCGAGCTGTTCCGCCGGCACCGCGGTGCCTTCCTGCTCCTGATCGCCGTCAACACCGCAGCCGTGCTCGCCTCGATGGCGGGCCCATGGCTGCTGGGCGACCTGGTCCAGCGGGTGTCGGACGGTGCACGGGAGCTTCATCTGCCGCTCACCGTCTCGCTGTTCGTCCTCGCGCTGCTCGTCCAGGCCGTCTTCGTGCGGCAGGTGCGGCTGCGCGGGGCGATGCTCGGCGAGCGGATGCTTGCCGATCTGCGCGAGGACTTCCTCGTACGATCGGTGGGGCTGCCGCCGGGCGTCCTGGAGCGGGCCGGCACGGGCGACCTGCTGTCCCGGATCACCACGGACATCGACCGGCTCGCCAACGCGATGCGCGAGGCTGTGCCGCAGCTGGCGATCGGCGTGGTGTGGGCGGTGCTGCTGCTCGGCGGTCTCGTCGTGACGGTGCCGCCGCTGGCGCCCGCCGTGCTGGTCGCCGTGCCGCTGCTGGTGGCCGGCTGCCGCTGGTACTTCAGACGGGCGCCGTCCGGCTACCGCTCGGAGGCCGCCGGGTACGCCGCCGTGGCCGCCGCCCTGGCGGAGACGGTCGATGCCGGGCGCACCGTGGAGGCCCACCGCCTCGGCGAGCGCCGGATCGAACTGTCCGAGCGCCGGGTGAAGGAATGGACTGCCTGGGAGAACTACACGCTCTGGCTGCGATCCGTGCTCTTCCCCGTCATCAACCTCACCCATGTGACGGTGCTCGCCTCGGTGCTGATGATCGGCGGCGTGTTCGTCCTGCAGGGCTGGATCGGGGTGGGCCAGCTGACGACGGGCGCGCTGATCGCGCAGATGCTCGTCGACCCGGTGAACCTGATCCTGCGCTGGTACGACGAGCTGCAGGTGGCCCAGGTGTCACTGGCCCGGCTGGTCGGCGTGCGGGACATCGAGCCCGACGCCGGTGAGGACTCGCTGGCCCCGGACGGCCGCGACGTGCACGCGGACCGGGTGCACTTCGGCTACCGCGAGGGCGTGGACGTGCTGCGCAAGGTGTCCCTCCAGGTCGCGCCCGGCACTCGGCTGGCGCTGGTCGGCCCCTCCGGCGCGGGCAAGTCCACACTGGGCAGGCTGCTCGCCGGCATCTACGCGCCGCGGGAGGGCCGCATCACCCTCGGCGGCGCCGAGCTGTCCCGGATGCCCGCCGAACGCGTCCGCTCCCATGTGGCCCTCGTCAACCAGGAGCACCACGTCTTCGTGGGCTCCCTGCGCGACAACCTCCTGCTGGCCCGGACTGACGCCGCGGACGTCGAGCTGTGGGCGGCGCTGGGCGCGGTCGACGCCGAGGGGTGGGCGCGTGCGCTGGACGACGGTCTGGACACCGAGGTCGGCTCGGGCGGGCTGGCGCTCACACCGGCGCAGGCCCAGCAGATCGCGTTGGCCCGGCTGGTGCTGGCGGACCCGCACACGCTGGTCCTGGACGAGGCGACCTCGCTGCTGGACCCGCGTGCGGCACGCCATCTGGAGCGCTCCCTCGCCCGCGTCCTCGACGGCCGCACGGTGGTCGCCATCGCCCACCGGCTGCACACCGCACACGACGCGGATGTGATCGCCGTCGTCGAGAACGGCCGCATCAGCGAGCTCGGCAGCCACGACGAGCTGGTCGCGGCGCAGGGGGCGTATGCGGCGCTGTGGCGGTCCTGGCACGGGTGAGCGTTCGGCCCGGTCGGAGGCTGCCGCACGGCGGCTCCCGACCGGGTCAGTACCCATATCCACCACCACCGCTGCTGCTCGGCGCCGGGACCGCCTTCTCTACAGCGGTGCCCTTGGCGTTCACGACGTACCAGACCTTGTCGATGCCCTGGCCCTTCAGATCGCCGGCCTTCCGATCCTTGGCGTAGTAGTACAACGGGTGCCCGGCATAGGTGACCTGGACCTTCCCCGACCCCTTCGTGTGGCCGATGAGGTTCGCTCCGACGCCTGCGCCCGCGTGCGGCTTGCCCTCCATGTGCGGCCACAGCTTCATGCACGCGGCGTCACAGTTCATCGAGTTGGTGTTCTTGCCGTCCTCGGTGAACAGGTACAGCGTGCGCCCGCTGCCGTCGACGAGGATGTCGCCGACCGGTGAGTGGCTCGCCTTGATGGCCGAGGTGTCCATGGTGGCCGCTGCCGTGCGGGCGCCGTGGGCGCTGCCGCCCCCTGCGCCGCAGCCGGCGAGCGCCAGACCCGCGAGTGCAATCCCCGCCACGGTGATCCTGCTTCGCCTCATGGCCTCTCCGTCCCTTCTGACAGAGGTTGTACGGGGTTGTACGGGCGGGCGATGTGGACGGATTGGGTGGGACTGCGGTCAATCCTTTCGATGCTTCCGTGCGTACATTTGAACGTGGAGCTGTTCCCGCGTGCCGACCGGGCCGACGACGCCTCGCTCGTCGCCGGATTCGCGCTGGGCGACGAACAGGCTGCGGTCGCCTTCGTGCGCCGCTTCCAGGACGCGGTCTACGGGCTGGCGCTGTCGGTGACCCGTGATCGGGTCCTCGCCGAGGACGTGAGCCAGGAGGTGTTCGTACGGGCCTGGCGGGCCGCGGGGAACTACGACCCCCGGCGGGCATCGGCGCTCACCTGGCTGCTGACCATCACCCGCAACGCCGCGATAGACGCCGTGCGGGCGCGGCGCTCCACTCCCGTCCTCGCCGGGACCCTGGAACGGCTCCTGGACGTGACCCTGCGCGCCGACAACAACGACGCCGACACGGAACGGCTGGCCCTGATCGCCCTGGAGAGCGAGCGTGCCCTCGACCGGCTGCGGGCCCTGCCGGTCGAGCAGGCCCGCGCGGTGGCGCTCGCCGTGCTCGGCGGCTGCACCGCCGCCGAAGTGGGCCGGCACGAGCACATCCCCCTGGGCACCGCCAAGACCCGCATCCGCACCGGCCTGCGCAGGCTGCGCGACGTGCTGAAGGAGGGAAGCCGCGATGGAGCACCCTGACGAGGACGAACTGACCGCACTGGCCCTCGGAACCCTCCCCGGCACACCGGCGCAGCTGCTGCGCCACCTCACCGTCTGCGCCACCTGCCGCACGGCCTACGACGACCTGTCAGCGGCCGTCGACGCGGTGCTGCCCGCGGCTCCTGCGGTCGCGGCCCCGCCCGGCTTCGATGCCCGGGTCCTCGACCGCCTGACACTGCGCCGCCCCTCCCCGGCCCGCCGGCGCCGCCGCACCCCGCTGCTGCTCGCCGCGGCAGCCGCGGCCGGACTGTGTCTGGGCACGGCCGGCACCGCACTCCTGCACCACGACTCGGCCCCGGCCCAGGTGTCCGCGAGCGACCACGGAGGCCTGCTGCTCACCGGCTCGGGGGCGCGGGTGGGCACCGTCGTTCCGAGCCGGGTCGGGACCGAGCGCGTCGTGGTCATGCAGATCACGGCCGGCCGACCCGGCACCCACTACACCTGCCGGCTCTTCCTCAAGGACGGTTCCACCCGCGACGCCGGCCAGTGGTGGATGCCGCCCTCCGGCCGGGCCACCTGGATCGCCTACGGGTCGGCTCGCGCCATCGACCGCGTCGATCTGGTGACGGACGACGGCCACATCTGGTCGTCGGCGGTGCTGCGCGGCTGACGTCGGCCCCGTCCCCGCGGCACACCGACACGCTTCCGCGGCCGCTTCCCCCTGCACCGCGTACCTCCTGCTGCCGTGCCGTTGCGCAGTTCCGAAAGGGGGTGGAAGTCTGGATATCGGCACCGGCTCGGGGAGCGCCCTGGGAACCGATGGTTCCTCGCGGGCGCAGCCTGTGCTCCGCGTCACGGCTCACTGATGCCCCGCGCGGTGAGCAACGGGCCCGTCCCCACCACCTGGAGGTACCCGTGAACAGCGCCGACGGATGGGGAGACGACGTCTACCAGCCCGACGGATCCGAGATCCAGGAGGACTCCGGGCTGCTCGACGTGGAGGACACCCTGGTCGACGACGGTGTCGACGACCCCCTCGACCGGGGCTGGTCCCCTCCGGACCGACCATGGGCGGTGGAGCGCCGCGATGTGACGGCGGCGGAGCGGCAGCGCGGGGAGACCTTGGACCAGCGGCTCGCCGAGGAACTGCCGGACCTCGTGATGCCCGACACCGACGGCATCGGCGACTGCGAGGGCACCGACGGCGAACTCCTGGACAACGAGGTCGGCGCCGTCCGCTCCGGCCGTCTCGTGGCACCGGACGAGGGCGCGCACGAGGACGAGGAGAGCGCCCTGGTCGCCCGGGACGTCGGCATCGACGGCGCAGCCGCCTCCGCCGAGGAGGCGGCCATGCACATCGTCGACGAGGACGCCCTGTCCGGCTGACCAGCCGCCGACCAGCCAAGGAGCACCGTATGCAGCAGGACAAGCACCCCGACTACCACCAGGTCGTCTTCCGCGACCGCGCCGCAGGCTACGCCTTCCTGACCCGGTCCACCGCGACCAGCGACCAGACCATCGAGTGGGACGACGGCGAGACATATCCGGTGGTGGACGTGGAGATCTCCTCCGAGAGCCACCCCTTCTACACCGGCAAGGCCCGGACCGTGGACACGGAGGGGCGCATCGCCCAGTTCGAGCGGCGCTACGGCGGCGGGAAGGACGCCTGAGGTCCGCGCGGACATTCATGACGCAGGGCGGTCACATCCGCCTTTCGGGATCCGTCAGTGCGACGGAGGCATCTCGAAGATTCCGGAGGGAAACGTCATGACCACGCAGCCGCGTCTGTCCGACCCCGTCAAGCTCGTCCCCGAGTTCGGTCCCGTCGCCGGGGCACTGTTCCAGGCCACCGGCAACGGCTCGGTACCACAGAGCACCATCAGCCTGGTGCAGCTGCGCGCCGGTCAGCTGGTCGGCAACACCTATCTGACCGTGATGCACAGCGGCAACCTGCGCAGGGCCGGCGAGTCCGAGGAGCGGATCACGGGTGTGGCGACCTGGACGGACGCCCCCTATTTCACCGACGCCGAGCGAGTTGCGCTGGCGCTGGTGGAGGCCGTTCTCACGCCGAATCCGCACGGTGAGCGCGTCTCGGACGACCTGTATGCCGAGGCGGCCAAGCACTATGACGAGACGGCGCTCACCACACTGACGATCGCGATCGGTCAGGTCTGCTTCTTCATCCCGCTCGCCGTGATTGGCAGGCCCCTGCCGGGTGTCTCCCCCGCGCAGCAGTGGAGGGACTGACTCCAAGCATGTGCAGGGGCGGGGCGACGGCAGGCGCGCCCCATCCCTGCGGGCCGGTTTCCTCAGATGAAGTTCAGCGCCGCCGCGCAGCCCACCCCGCCCAGCAGCATGAACACCGGCATCAGCACCTTGAGCTCGACCCAGCTGCCGGCCCGGAAACGCATGACCTTCGGCGGGCCGATCGGGTACCAGCGCTTGCGGCCCACCGGTATCGGCCACAGGATCGGGCAGCCGGAGACCGTCAGCGCGTCCCCGATGTCGTGGACTATCGCGCCCAGCACGATCGGCAGCCCCAGCCACAGGTACTGCTGGCCGGGCTGGGTGAACAGCCAGTCCGAGCCGTTGCCCGGCTTGTCCAGGATGCCGGCGAGGATCCAGGCACTGGTCGCGGCCAGCAGCCACACCAGCACGTCGGCGCTGGAGCCCCGGGTCGCCCTCCACAACAGGCCCTCGATGGCCAGCACCACATGGACGAAGAGAATGGCCAGCACCGCCCAGCGGCCACCGGTGACGGCGGCGACCGACGTACCCGCACCGATCAGGACCGCCCACAGCCAGGTATGGGTGAGCGTGCGGTGCCCGCCGGAGCGGCGAGGGTCGCCCTGCTTCTTCGTCGCCTTGTAGACGGCGTACGAGAGCTTGTCGACGATCTCGCACAGCCCGCGCGAGAGGGGGCCGAAGGCCCTGGAGATGGTGGCCGCCTTGTGGTCCAGGTCCGGAGCGAGAGCGGCTCCGGCGCAGATCAGAGCACCGACCAGGATGACCGGCCAGGGCATCGGGTGCCCGGCCGCCGCGGCCGCCGCACCGACGCCGAGCCAGGCGGCGGCCCCCGACAGTGAGTGTGCTGGTCCCATCATGGCCGTTGCCCGCCCCATTCCTCATGTGCCGCTGTCCAGTTGACCGGGTGCGCTGACGCTCCGTCGGCGACCCAGCGTACTGGTCGTGATCTTCCTGCTGACAACCGATTCCCCTATGGGGGAGGACGCCAGGCAAGATGGGTGCGTGACCCTCATCGATCAGCTGCCGCCGACCGCCGACCCCGACGCCCTCTACGAAGCCTTCGAGTCGTGGGCCCAGGAGCGAGGTCTCACCCTCTATCCCCATCAGGAGGAGGCGCTGATCGAGGTGGTCTCCGGTGCGAACGTGATCGTGTCCACGCCCACCGGCTCCGGCAAGAGCATGATCGCTGCGGGGGCGCACTTCGCCGCCCTGGCCCGGGACGAGGTCACGTTCTACACCGCTCCGATCAAGGCGCTTGTCTCGGAGAAGTTCTTCGAACTGTGCAAGATCTTCGGCACCGAGAACGTCGGCATGCTCACCGGCGACGCGTCCGTCAACTCGGACGCGCCCGTCATCTGCTGCACCGCAGAGGTCCTCGCCTCGATCGCGCTGCGCGACGGCAAGGGCGCGGACGTCGGCCAGGTCGTCATGGACGAGTTCCACTTCTATGCGGAGGGGGACCGCGGCTGGGCCTGGCAGATCCCGATCCTGGAGCTGCCCCAGGCACAGTTCGTCCTGATGTCGGCCACGCTCGGCGACGTCTCGATGTTCGAGAAGGACCTCACCCGGCGCACCGGCCGCCCCACGTCGGTGGTCCGCTCGGCGACCCGCCCGGTCCCGCTGTCCTACGAATACCGGCTCACCCCGCTCACGGAGACGCTGACCGAGCTGCTGGAGACCCGGCAGGCCCCGGTCTACATCGTGCACTTCACACAGGCGCAGGCCGTGGAGCGGGCGCAGGCCCTGATGAGCATCAACATGTCCACGCGGGAGGAGAAGGACCAGATCGCCGAGCTGATCGGCAACTTCCGCTTCACCACCAAGTTCGGCCGCAACCTCTCCCGGTACGTGCGGCACGGCATCGGCGTCCACCATGCCGGCATGCTGCCCAAGTACCGGCGCCTGGTGGAGAAGCTCGCACAGGCCGGTCTGCTGAAGGTGATCTGCGGTACGGACACGCTCGGTGTGGGCGTCAATGTGCCCATTCGCACGGTGCTGTTCACGGCGCTGACCAAGTACGACGGCAACCGTGTGCGCACGCTGCGCGCCCGTGAGTTCCACCAGATCGCCGGCCGGGCCGGTCGGGCGGGTTTCGACACGGCGGGCTTTGTCGTCGCGCAGGCCCCCGAGCATGTCGTGGAGAACGAGAAGGCGCTCGCCAAGGCGGGCGACGACCCGAAGAAGCGCCGCAAGGTCGTCCGCAAGAAGGCGCCGGAGGGCTTCGTCGGGTGGACGGAGAACACCTTCGAGAAGCTCATCGCCTCCGATCCGGAGCCGCTGACCTCCCGCTTCCGGGTCACGCACACGATGCTGCTGTCGGTGATCGCCCGTCCGGGCAACGCCTTCGAGGCGATGCGGCATCTGCTGGAGGACAACCACGAGCCGCGCAAGCAGCAACTGCGGCACATCCGGCGGGCCATCGCCATCTACCGCTCGCTGCTGGACGGCGGCATCGTCGAAAAGCTCGACGAACCGGACGCCACCGGCCGCATTGTCCGCCTCACCGTGGACCTGCAGCAGGACTTCGCGCTCAACCAGCCGCTGTCCACTTTCGCGCTCGCCGCGTTCGAACTCCTCGACCCCGAGTCGCCGTCCTACGCCCTGGACATGGTGTCCGTCGTCGAGTCGACGCTGGACGATCCGCGGCAAATCCTCGTCGCCCAGCAGAACAAGGCCAAGGGCGAGGCCGTGGCCGCGATGAAGGCGGACGGCGTCGAGTACGAGGAGCGCATGGAGCGCCTCCAGGACATCAGCTACCCCAAGCCCCTGGAGGAGCTGCTCTTCCACGCCTACAACACCTACCGCAAGAGCCACCCGTGGGTGGGCGACCATCCGCTGTCGCCGAAGTCCGTCATCCGGGACATGTACGAACGGGCCATGTCCTTCACGGAGTTGGTGTCCTTCTACGAGCTGGCCCGCACCGAGGGCATCGTGCTGCGCTACCTCGCCAGCGCCTACAAGACCCTCGACCACAACATCCCCGACGATCTCAAGTCCGAGGACCTGCAGGACCTCATCGAGTGGCTCGGCGAGATGGTCCGCCAGGTCGACTCCAGCCTGCTGGACGAGTGGGAACAGCTCGCCAATCCGGAGGAGATGACCGCCGAGGAGGCCCAGGAGAAGGCCGACGAGGTCAAGCCGGTCACCTCCAACGCCCGCGCCTTCCGGGTCCTGGTCCGCAACGCCATGTTCCGCCGCGTGGAGCTCGCCGCTCTCGACCAGGTCGAGGAGCTGGGCGAACTGGATGCCGACTCCGGCTGGGACGCCGACGCATGGGGCGAGGCGATGGACAAGTACTGGGACGAGTACGAAGACCTGGGCACCGGCCCGGACGCCCGCGGCCCCAAGCTGCTGCTCATCGAGGAGGAGCCGGAGCACGGTCTGTGGCGCGTTCGCCAGATCTTCGCCGACCCGAACGGCGATCATGACTGGGGCATCAGCGCGGAGGTCGACCTCGCGGCCTCCGACGCCGAGGGCCGGGCGGTCGTCCGCGTCACCGACGTCGGCCAGCTGTGAGCCAAGTCGTGAGCCAAGGAGAATCCCACGCATGACGAACCCGGCGGAGAGACTGGTCGACCTGCTCGACCTGGAGCAGATCGAGGTCAACATCTTCCGTGGCCTGAGCCCGCAGGAGTCCCTGCAGCGGGTCTTCGGCGGCCAGGTGGCGGGACAGGCGCTGGTTGCCGCCGCCCGCACCACGGACGGCGAGCGTCCGGTGCACTCGCTGCACGCGTACTTCCTGCGCCCGGGCCGGCCGGGGGTGCCGATCGTGTACCAGGTCGAACGGGTGCGGGACGGCAGATCTTTTACCACCCGCCGGGTCACCGCGGTGCAGCAGGGCCGCACGATCTTCAATCTCACCGCCTCCTTTCACAAGCCTGAGGAAGGTTCCTTCGAGCACCAGCTGCCGCCGGCCCGCAAGGTCCCGGACCCGGAGTCTTTGCCGACGGTCACCGAGGAGATCCGGGAGCATCTGGGTGCGCTGCCCGAGCGCTACGAGCGGATGGCGCGCCGTCAGCCGTTCGACATCCGCTATGTGGACCGGCTGCGCTGGACCGTGGCGGAGGCCAAGGACGCCGAGCCGCGCAGCGCGGTGTGGATGCGCGCGGTCGGGCCGTTGGGCGACGATCCGGTCGTGCACACCTGCGCGCTGACCTACGCCAGCGACATGACCCTCCTGGACGCCGTCCGCATCCCGGTCGAGCCCCTGTGGGGCCCGCGGAGCTTCGACATCGCCTCGCTGGATCACGCCATGTGGTTCCACCGGCCGTTTCGCGCGGACGAGTGGTTCCTCTACGACCAGGAGTCGCCGATCGCAACGGGCGGCCGCGGCCTGGCACGCGGGCGGATCTACGACGTCGAGGGCCGGCTGCTGGTGTCGGTGGTCCAGGAAGGTCTGTTCCGGGCGCTGTAACTCACGCGGTTCTGCGGCGCAGCCAGCCCAGCAGGCCGTGTGAGCGTCCCGCGCTCCCGGGCGGGTCCTGTTCCACGGTCGTCAAGGGCATGGGCGAGGCCTGCGCATCCGCCGCCGAGGGCACGGGTGGGTCCGGTGCCACCGCAGTGGACGGCATGGATGAGTCGTGTGGCACAGCCGTCCACGGCACGGGTGCGTTGTGTGCCGCGGCCATGGAGGGCGAGGGCGCGGTATATGCCCCAGCCGTCGACGGCACGGGCGGGGCGTGTGCCACGGCCGTCGACGGCACGGGCGGCTTGTGTTCCGCGGTCGTCGGCAGTGCGGGTCGTTCCTGTGGCCGTGCTTCCGCCCGCCTCGGCCGGGAAGTTGGGCGCGGCGCCGGCTGAAGTGCGCGCGCATGGCTGACTGCCTGTGCGAGATCGGCCCGCAGCCAGTCGATCTCGTCCGGGTCCTGTGCCATGGTGAGGCTCTCGGCCAGGTGCGCGGCGGGCGAACCCGGTGCGCCGTGTGCCTGTGTCCTGGGCCGGAACCGGTTCAGGTGGACCCGCTCGTAGGGGTCCTGGACGATTTCCGCGATCTGGACGGCGTCGAGGAGGGAGGCCACGGCCGCCGCGCACGCCCAGGGATGGTTGTCGGCCCGCCGCAGCAGGAATCCGAGGTGTCGCGAGCGCCAGTTGCGGGGTCGCAGATCAAGCCCCTCCATGAGCTGCTTCCGCGCGCCGGAGGGCGTTCGGCCCTGCAGCAGCGGTGCGTTGTTCTCGTCGGCCGCGAACTGCCGTAGCTCCTCGGCCGGATAGAGCCAGACCACGGCCCGGTACCGGTTGAGATAGAACTTGACGGGCTTGACCACGCCGAGCCGGGCCAGCCGCGTGAACTTCCCGGGCGTCACCTGCAGAAGGGCCGCTCCTTCCTTCGTGCCCACGGTTTCGACGCGTTGCTTCAGAGTCTCGGGGAAGCCGTCCACGGCCTGCAGTCGGTCGATCTCCGTGCGGGTGACCCGTCGGCCGCCGCCCCCTTCGTCAGGCACGGTGCGGATGCATCCGAGGTCCACGGCGAGGTCGAACTCGCCTCGCCTGAGCCCCAGTTCGCGTGCCGCGCGGCTCGGCGTGCAGGAGGTGCTGTGCGGTTGTGTGACGGTGTTGCCTGACATGGCCCATCTCCCCCGTGAAGTCTGTGGCTCGCGCCGTTCGCGCGGCCTCGGAAAAAACCGTAGCCGCTTCGGCGGATCTCATGGCGAGCCTGTGGATAACTCCACGGGAGAGGGAAAATACGCAGGTCAGGCCTCTGTGGTCGGGGTCCGCTCGGGCTGCCTGGCCTCCACACCGAGGTGTTCGCCGACTCGGTTGACCAGCAGGGTCATCTCGTAGGCGATCTGGCCGATGTCGGCCTCCGCGCCGCTGAGCACGCACAGGCAGCTGCTGGCGCCGGCGGCGGTCACGAACAGCACCGCGTCGTCGAACTCGACCATCGTCTGGCGCACTCTGCCTGCGCCGAAATGGCGTCCCGAGCCCTTGGCCAGGCTGTGCAGTCCGGACGAGACGGCGGCAAGATGCTCGGCGTCCTCGCGCCGCAGCCCCGTACTCGCTCCCGTCACCAGGCCGTCGTTGGACAGGACCAGTGCGTGCCGCACATGTTCGACGCGCTCGGTCAGGTCGTCCAACAGCCAGCCAAGTCCCTGGTTCTGCACCATGATCCGGTCTCCCCGCGTGATGACTCCCCCTGGCCGGAGGATCTCCTGGCCAGCCTTCACCACGACCGCGGCGCGGGCAAGGAGGATAGGGGCATGGCGCAGAAGATGACCGACAAGGAATGGCGGGACTTCGTCTCGCACGGCACCCGCACCGGAAAGCTGGCGACCGTCCGGGCCGACGGCAGTCCGCACGTGACCCCGATCTGGTTCGTGCTCGACGGGGACGACGTGGTGTTCAACACCGCGAGCACCAGCGTGAAGGGACGCAATGTCGTGCGTGACGGCCGGGTCGCGCTGTGCGTGGACGACGACCGGCCACCCTTCGACTTCGTCGTCCTGCAGGGCCGTGCCCGGATTTCGGAGGACCTCGACGAGCTCAGGCAGTGGGCCGCCCGCATCGGGGCGCGCTACATGGGCGAGGAGCGCGCCGAGGAGTTCGGGGCCCGCAACGGGGTGCCGGGGGAACTCCTCGTCCGGGTCACGGTCGACAAGGTGCTGGCGGAGAAGGCCGTCGCGAGCTGAGCGGGCCCGGCCGGGAGTGCCCGTCAGCCGACCGAGTCGAGGAGCCGGGCGGTGTGCATCCGCCCGGCGTACTCGACGAGCCGGATCAGTACTTCCTTCCCCGAGTCGCGGTCACGGGCGTCGCACAGCACCACCGGCGTTCCCTGGTCGAGGTCGAGGGCGCGGGAGACGTCCTGGGCGCCGTATGAGCGGGCGCCCGTGAAGCAGTTGACCGCGACCACGAACGGGATGTGCCGGTGCTCGAAGTAGTCCACCGCCGGGAAGCAGTCCTCCAGGCGCCGGGTGTCGGCGAGGACCACGGCACCCAGGGCTCCTTGCGACAGTTCGTCCCACAGGAACCAGAAGCGGTCCTGGCCCGGTGTGCCGAAGAGGTACAGGGAGAGGCCGGACCTGATGGTGATGCGTCCGAAGTCCATGGCGACGGTCGTGGTGACCTTCTGGTCCACGCCGTCGGTGTTGTCCACCAACTGGCCTGCCTCGCTGAGCAGTTCCTCGGTGCGCAGCGGCCTGATCTCACTGACCGCGCCCACCAGGGTGGTCTTGCCCACGCCGAATCCACCGGCGACCAGGATCTTCAACGCCAGTGCGGCCGTCTCGCCGTCCTGCGCGTCGGAGTGCTCGGAGACCATCGATCACTTCTCTCGGGAGTACCGGGTTGCCCCGTACGGGACCGGGTGGTGGTGAACTGACATCTACAAGGCCCGTAGCCCTGCGATCACCTCGCGCAGAATCCGTTCGTCAGGAAGCTGCGCGGGCGGCACGGGACGGCTGACGGTGACGCAGCCGAGTTCCAACAGGTCGCCCAGGAGGACCCGGACCACGCCCACGGGCAGGTCGGCGCCCGCGGCTAGTTCGGCGACGGACTGGGTCTCGGTGCGGCACAGTTCGATCAGGGCCCGGTGTTCCGGCCCGAGCCCGGTGTCGTCGTCGACGCCGGGTGCGCCCGTGTCCAGGGTGACCAGGGCGATCAGGTCGAAGCGGACCCCGGTGGGGCCGGGCCTGGTGCGTCCTCCCGTCATGGCATACGGGCGGACGAGGGGCCCGGCCTCGCCGTCGTACCACTGGCTGCCCGGCTCGGGAGGGATGCCGGTGCTGTCCCCGTTCATGTGCGCGCGCCACCCTCGTGTCTCATCGGGCGGCCTACGGCCGCACAGCGACACGGGTCGGCGTGTACAGGTGCTCGCCGACGCGTTTGACCAGTCGTGCCATCTCGTAGGCGACCAGGCCGATGTCGGCGCTGACGGAGGTGAGTACGGCAAGGCAGGAGCCGTCGCCCGCTGCGGCCACGAACAGGAAGCCGTCGTCCATCTCCACCATGGTCTGGCGAACCCCGCCGGCGCCGAAGTGCCGTCCCGCGCCCTTGGCCAGGCTGTGGAAGCCGGAGGCCACGGCGGCGAGGTGTTCCGCGTCCTCGCGGCGCAGGTCGGACGAGGCGCCCACGGCGAGTCCGTCGTTGGAGAGCACCACGGCGTGCCGTACTTCGCTCACACGCAGCACCAAGTCGTCCAGCAGCCAGTCGAGTTCCCCGGATCGCCGGTCGGCCCTGGTGCTCGGGTCCTGGATCATGTGCGGTCTCCTTCGGTGCTGTCGCTGCGCGGTGTGGGATCCGGTCCCACGCCGCGGCCGGGTTGCCTGCCGCCGCCGCGTTTCCAGCCGTCGCGGTAGGCAGCCATGCGGTCCCGCACGGTCTCGGGGGTGCGCCTGTCGTCGCGGGCGGAGGCCGACGAGTGGGCGGGCTCCTCGGGGCGCTGTTCGCGCAGTTGGGGGGCGAGACTTGCCTGGCGTACGCGGCGGGGCAGGTCGTCGGACTCTTCCGTGTCCTGCGGGGGACGGTGCAGACGCAAGGTGGTGACTCCGGGGGGTGGGGTGTCGGGCGTCGTGTCCACCGCGGCCGGCGCGTGGGCCACCAGGGCGGGCCGCTCGGTCGTCGCCGGGACGGAGTCCTGGCGCGGGGCGCCGCCGGGCACGCGCGCGTACTCGCGTTCCGTCGGCCGCTGCGGGTCCGCGGCCTTGCCGGGTGAACGTTCCGCCGCGCCGCCGTGCAGCAGGGCCGTGGGCAGCAGGACGACCGCGGTGGTGCCGCCGTAGGGGGAGGTGCGCAGGTGCACCTTGATGCCGTGGCGGGCCGCGAGCCTGCTGACCACGAAGAGGCCCAGCCGGTCGCTGTCGAACAGGTCGAGGGCCTCGGACTGTTCGATCCGGCGGTTGGCCTCGGTGAGGGTCTCCGCGCCCATGCCCAGGCCGCGGTCCTCGACCTCGATGACGTAGCCGTTGCCGACGGGTTCGCCGACTATGCGCACGCGCGTGTGGGGTGGGGAGAACTGGGCCGCGTTCTCGACGACCTCGGCCAGGAGGTGGGTGAGGTCGGCGACGGCCGAGCCGACGACGGCCGCCTCGGGGAGCTGTCGCACCTCCACGCGCGCGTAGTCCTCGACTTCGGACACGGCCGCGCGCACCACGTTGGTCAGGGAGACCGGCATGCGCCAGGCCCGGCCGGGTGCCGCTCCGGAGAGGATGATCAGGCTCTCGGCGTGGCGCCGCATGCGGGTGGTGAGGTGGTCGAGGCGGAAGAGGTCGCTGAGCTCGTTCGGGTCGTCGGAGCGGCGCTCCATGCTGTCGAGGAGGCTCAGTTGGCGGTGGACGAGGACCTGGCTGCGGCGGGCGAGGTTGACGAAGACCCCGGAGATGCCGCTGGCGAGTTCGGCGCGCTCGACGGCGGCGCGCAGGGCGGCGCGGTGGACCGTGCCGAGAGCCTCGGCGACCTGTCCCGTCTCGTCCTCGGCGGGCGGGCCCGGTGGGGCCTCGGCCTGGATGTCGATCTCCTCGCCGGCACGCAGTTTCCGCATGGCTTCGGGGAGGTTGCGGCGGGCGATCTCCAGGGCGCTGTTGCGCAGGCTGACCAGCTCGACGACGAGGCCGCGTCCGATGCGGACCGAGATGACGAGCGAGGCGGCCACCGCGGCAAGGCCGAGGAGCACGGCAGCGCCGGCCGGCGTGAGCAGGCCGCGGGTGAACGGGTCGGCGCGGTGCGCGACGCTGCTCCCGGCGTCCTGTTCGATGGTTCGCATGCCGTCCTGCACGCGCGCGTGCGCAGTGTCCCAGGCGGCTTCGGGTGCCGCGGCGATCGCGCGCGCGCCCGGGGCGGCGGTGAGGATCCGGTCCTCCGTGCGGCCCAGGGCGACGTAGTCATCGCCCTGGGCGAGGTTGCGCCAGGCGGTGCGCTCGGGACCGCTCAGATCGGCGACGGCGGCCTCGGTGAGCGTGCGGCGGGTGTCGACGGCGCCGGTGAACAGCCTCAGCCGCTCGCCGCTGAGTCCACGGGTCAGGCGGGCACCCGAGAGCATCGAGTCCTCCTGGGCCAACGCCTCGCCGGCGCGGGAGAATTCGAGCAGCACGCGCGCGTCGGAGCCCAGATCGGCGTCCTGGATGCCGGTGAGCGCGCCGCCCACCGCGAAGGCGCTGTTGATGGTCTTGGTGTACTGCCCGTACGTCATGGCCCAGTTCGCGCGGCGGTCGAGCACCGCGGTGCGCAAGGACCGCAGTTGTTCGGCGCCGGCGACGAAGGTCTTGAGCCGCTGGGCCACGCCGGAGGGCAGTTCCTCGCTGTCGGCGACGGTGTTGTGGCCCCCGAGACGCAGCGCTGCCACGGCCTGGTCGGTGCGGTCCGCGAGCTTTTCGTAGTCGTCGCTCCGTCCGGCTGAGGGGGCGGTCGCAGAGCGCACCGCGGCCGAGCGCTCGGTCTGCAGTGCGGCGACGGCCGTGGCGACCGGGGTGCGGATCTGGGAGTCGACGCGCTGCAACTGCCGTAGCCGGGCGACGTCCTGGGCGGTGCTGACGGTGGCGTACGCCCACAGGGCCAGCAGCGAGACGACCGGAACCATCAGCAGGCACACGATCTTGGCGCGGACGGTGCGTGGCCGTATCCGCCATCGGCTCCCGGGCGCGGGTGCGTCGGCCGGCGCCGCGCCGGCGGGCTCGTCCGGGACCTCGTCGGCGGGCGGGCCGGCGTGGGCGCGACGGCCGCGCACGGGAGGCGGTGGCGGCACCTCTGGGCTGGGGCTGGGGGTCCTACGGGGTGTACGCATGGCCTCCTCGCTCGGGAGTGGTACGGGGGCGGGCCGGGCCGTCGCTAGTGGGCGACAGCGCTCTCGACCGGCTGCTGGGCCGAGGCGGATGCCTCGCGCTCCCCGGTCGTCGGCGACAGCGCGACGAAGGCCGAGGTCAGGAACAGGTAGGAGCCGAGACCGACGGCGAGGGGGAAGATGAACTGCATCGCCGTGGCCCCGGGCAGCGTGTGGCCGGACGGTGTGACACGGACGCGTACCGCGAACATCGCGGTGTAGTGCATGCTGGTCACCGCGGCGCCCATGATCAGGGAGGCGACGGTGACGGCAATGGGCGACTTGATGTTGAGCCCCGCCCACAGGGCCGCCGTCGCCGCGACGACGGCGATCAGGACGGAGAGTGCGACGAGCGCCGGGTCGTAGCTGACGTGGCCGTGCAGCCGCACCGCGGCCATGCCCAGATAGTGCATGCTCGCGACGCCGACCCCGGTGGTGAGTCCGCCGAGGAAGAGCGCGCGGGTGCGGTCACGGCTGTAGCCGACGGCGAAGACGCCGGCCCAGACCACGATCATGGCGACGAGCAGGCTCAGGATGGTGAGCGGCACGTCGTAGCGGATGTCGGTGCCGCTGACGCCGAAGCCGAGCATGGCCACGAAGTGCATGGTCCAGATGCCGGTACCGATCGCGGAGGCCGCGGTGATCAGCCAGTTGCGGCGCGAGCGCCCGGTGGCGCCCAGCGCACGGACCGTGCACCGCAGTCCCAGCGCGGCACCTATACAGGCCATGACATACGACAGCACGGGGGTAAGCCAGCCGAAGGTGGCGTGGTCCAGGTGTCCCATGGCCCCGGGACGCTAGTCCTGACAGGGGCGCACAAAGGGCGCGCATTTCGAAAGCTGTTGGAATATGACACAGAGAGGTATCTGAACGATCGCGCCCTGCTCGAACGTGTGCGCAGCGGCGTCGTCCGTGTCGGTGAGGAATCATGCGGAAGATGAGCGACGACCACACACATGTCCAGGAATTCTTCGGCGCCCGCGCCGCCGACTGGGACAGCCGGTTCCCCGACGACGGTCCCGCCTACGCCGCCGCGGTCGCCGAGCTCGGGCTGCGCGAGGGCGACCGGGTGCTCGACGCGGGCTGCGGCACCGGGCGGGCCCTGACACCGCTGCGCGCCGCCGTGGGGTCCTCGGGAGTGGTCGTCGGGGCCGATCTGACCCCCGCCATGCTCCAGGCCGCCGCACGGGCCGGAAGGGGCAACGACGGGCAGCTGCTGCTCGCCGACGTCGCCGCACTGCCGCTGGGGTCCGAGGCACTGGACGCCGTGTTCGCCGCTGGGCTGATAGCCCATCTGCCCCAACCGTCCGAGAACCTACGGGAGTTGGCCCGCGTTGTTCGTCCTGGCGGCACACTGGCGCTGTTCCACCCCATCGGCCGGGCGGCCCTGGCGGCGCGCCAAGGCCGCGAGATCACTCCGGACTACCTGCGCGCGGAGCCCAACCTCCGTCCGCTGCTGGCCGGTTCGGGCTGGCGCATGACTTCCTACGTCGACGAGGACGCCCGATTTCTGGCGCTTGCCGTGCGGGAAGGCTGAGTCTCAGCAGCGGCCCGCGACGGCCGCTGCGAAAGCGTCGGGGTTGTCGAACATGACGTTGTGGCCCGCGCCTGCCACCGTCACCACCCGTACCCCCGTCGCCTCCAGGGTCTGCCTGCCCGCGAGTTCACCGCTGAGCTCGCCCTGCAGGTAGACGCGCTCGATCGGCAGTTGTTCGAGGATGTCGCGCATGACGGGCTCGGAGCCGCGCCGCAGGCCGACAGCCGAGCGGTGCAGTGCGCGCGGGTCGGCCAGCCGCATGGTCGCCGCCCAGAGGGGGCCGACGTTCGCCAGTACGCGCGCGTGGGCGCTGTCGACGAACGCGTCCTCCTCATGGGCGGCGATGCCGCTGCTGCCCGCGGTGGGCGGCGGGAAGGCATCGAGGTTGGCCTCCGTGAGGACCAGCCGGGAGACCAGGTCCGGGCGCCGATGGGCGAGCACAATGGCGACGGCACCGCCCATGCTGTGCGCCACCAGCTCGGCCCCTGTCAGGCCCGCCGCGTCCAGGGCGGCGGCCAGTGCGTCGGCGTGCTCCTGGAGGGTGTAACCGAAGTGTTCCGGGCGGTCGCTGATGCCGTGGCCGGGCAGATCGACGAACAGGCTGCGCCGGCCGACGAGCTCGGGCCGGGACGCGATGTGCGCGTGGTACACGGCCGACATCGCACCCAAGCCGTGCACATACACGCGCGCGGGTTCCTCGCCCGGCGTCTCCGTCCAGCGGATGCAGCTTCCCTTGCCGTCGAACTCGGCCTGCTTCATTGCGTCCTCCCCCATGCACCACGGTCACGCTCGACTCGCCAAGAAGATACATCGCTATCGAGGTATAGCGGAGCCGATATATGAGGATGGCGATGTACAGCGCGTGTGCGCGAGAATGCGGGCATGCTGGAACTGGCCATCCTCGGATTCCTCTACGACGCCCCGCTGCACGGCTACGAGCTGCGCAAACGCATCACCGCGCTGACGGGCCATGTGAAGCCCGTCGCCGAGAGCACGCTGTACCCGGCGATCAAGCGCATGGAGAAGGCGGGTCTGCTGGCGCGCGCCACGGAACCCGGCGCCGTAGCCGCCCCACGTCACGTCCTGACGCTCACCGAGGACGGCAGAGGCGAGTTGCGCCGACGGCTCGCCGAGCCCGACCGGCGCGACATCACCGACGAGAACCGGTGGTTCACCGTGCTCGCTTTCCTGCGCCACCTCGACGACCCGGCGGCGCAGGCGGCCGTGCTCCGACGCAGGCTGGCCTTCCTTGAGGAACCGGCGAGCTTCTTCTACGACGGTGACCGGCCGCTGCGCGGCGAGGAACTGGACGACCCCTTCCGCCGCGGGCTGCTGATCATCGCGCGGGCGACGTCCCGGGCCGAACTCGCCTGGCTGCGGGAGACGATCGGGTCACTCGACGGCTGATCCGTTCACACGCCGCACGGGACATCCTCGTAGCCCGGGAACCGGCCGGGTGCCCAGTTCGTTCAGCTCGTAGCCGTTCGGGTAGCTCCTGACCTCCCAGTTCTGCCGCGCGTAGTGCGGCGCTCGCCGGGGCGGAAGGAGGCGCACGACGCGTCCGCGCGCCCGCACCGCGCGACGCACCAGTGCGCGGGTGGCGGCGTTCGGGGGCGGGTAGCGGAAGGCGCTCAGGAGGTCGTCGTCGAGCAGGGCGAGGGTCGAAGTGCGCAGGAAGGGGGCGAGCGGGCGTGGGTACCAGGAGGCCATCAGCGCGAGGGTGGCGTCGGAGACACGGCGCGCGTCCTCGTCCCAGTCGAAGTGGGCCTCTTCGTAGGCGTCGAGGCAGGCCTCGAACTCCTCGTAGGACTCGGGAATGTCTTTGATGCCCATGTACCGGCCCAGGGTGCGGTAGTGGACAGCGGCGGCGACGGTCTCATGGCGCGACAGCCGGCGCCATCCGTACGCGTCGATCCATCGCTTGGGCATGACGACGAAGGTGCACAGCACGTAGCGCATGTCGTCGTCGGCGATGTCGTAGCTGCGGTGCATCTGGTTGATGCGGCGGATCGCCGTGTCGGCCTGTGGGCTGCCGAAGCCGTGCTCCACGACGGCGTCGAGGAGCAGGGTGGTGTCGTCGTAGCGCTTCTGGGTCCGCCGGGTGAGTTCCGCTGTCTCGGCGAGCAGCCGTCCGATGCCGGGTACGGCGTAGGTGCGGTACAGAGCCAGTTCGAGGGACCGGGTGAAGTCCCACGGGAACTCGTAGGCCGCGCTGAGCCGGTAGATCTCGGAGGCGTCCTTGTGGGGGTCCATCCGTCGGATCTGTTCGAGCCGCTGGAAGCGCTTCACCGTAGCCTTGCCCTTCTGCCGCAGGAGGTCCAACTCTACGTTGAACAGCAGGAGATGAACGATCGGCCAGCGCAACCACGCACGGGGAAGGTGGTCAGCATGTGGGGCAGGGTGCGCAAGTCCTGTGCGAGATTCCTCAACACCGTTCGCGCGGACATCGACAACGGCCGGAACAAACGTACACACAATCTTTTCGAAGCCGCGGCCGCGTATGTCTCGGCATGCGCGGACGACGACCAGGACCGGATCGAGGAGGCGGCGGGCTGGGTGTCCCCGGAGGCGCTGTCCTTCGGGGTCAGCGAGCTGGCGTGCCGGGCTGTCATTGCGCTCGCGCGGGAGCGCGACGAGTCGCCGGGGACGGTGGCCCGCGCCCTTCTGGGCCTCCCGGCGGCCTGACGCGTCGGGTCAGGTGCGGTCGATTCGCCCCGTCCAGCCGGAAAACTGCAGCTCCGGGTGCGCTTGTGAGTCGTGACAAGCTGCTTCCGCTCGCACTAGGGTGCGCGCGATCGGATGAATCGATGGGGAGGCTGGGATGGCCGGGACGGACGAGGACGCCGTCGCCGCCGCGGACGATGCGCTTTATGTGCTCACGGCGGTACTTCTGACGCCGGCGAAGTTCCCGAGCGTGCTGGGCGACGACTATCCGGAAGCCTGCGCGGCGCTCGGCCTCGCGCCGCTCGCCGACGGATACGGCCTGGTGCTCGGCCAGGACGGTGACGGCGCCCGATGGACGGTCGTGGTCGACGACGTGTCTCTGGTCGCCGTCGCCATCGCGTCCTGGGACTGTGGGATGGAGTACGACCTGTCGCCGGACGAGCGCTCGGTCGTCGCCGCACTGCCGGGCTGGCCCCTGGCGGTCGCGGTGGCGGCCCCCGGCGTGCCGGAGCCGCACGATCCCGACCCCGAGGTCGCGGAAGGTCCGCCGTTGGCGCCGCCGGACACCAGCAGGTGGGGGCCGGCTCAGCGGCGCCTGGGTGCCGACGAGATCGCGCTGCAGTGGGCGGTGTGGCGCGAGCAGATCGACGACGCCGCCTTCCCGAGTGCGGACGGGGCGTCCGAGGACGCGGAGAAGGAGGATGCTCCGGCCGCGGCGGACGGTCGGCCGGGGCACGGCGGGGTCCGGCGGGTGCTCGCCGAGGCGCGCGCGTACGTGGACACTCCGCCGCCCCTCGGCCGCGTCCGTTCGTCCTTCGCCCCAGGTGACGCGCGGACCCTGCGTGCCGACGGTCCGGGCTGGTCGCTCGTCGCCCGGACCGACGACATCGCGTTCGTGCTGCTCGACGCGGAGCCCGGCGAGGTGCTGCCGGTCGGCCGCGGGCCGGAGCTGCCGGGGTTGCTGGAGGCGCTCGACAAGATGGCCGTGCGGCCCATTTGAGTCAACGCGGACCCGCGCCCCGCCCGCTGTTCCGGTGGCGCGCGGGTCCTGTTTCCAGGTGCTGACGGGCGCGTTGGCGTGTGTGCCTCGCACGGCAGGGCAGGGCAACCAGGGCCTTCGGGTGTGCGGGCGAGTTCCGCAGTGTCGGCCGGGCGGGAGGCAGTCGGGGCAGACTCTGCGACGGCACGGGCTCGATCGTCGGCACTCGCGATGAAGCGTACGCCGGGCCGTATTACGCCGATTTCCTTCCCTCGCACGGCACTTCACTCGCGGCCCCTGTACTGATCCGCTATGTCACGGGCGCGTTCCATGTGGTCCCGGCCCATGGATGCCGTCGAGGCCGGGCCGCACGCTGGGGCAGCCGTCGGCGCCCCTCCCCTTCGGGCGCCGTTTCCTGCCGTCCTGCCCCGGAGGTCCGTCATGCGTCCGTCCCGCGGTGTACCGCTCGCTGCCGCCGCCCTGGCGGCAGCAGCCCTCACCTGTCCGGCTCCCGCCCAGGCCACGGCGGTGAGCGGGGATCACTGTGCCCACCAGGAGCGTGTGCACGTGCCGGGCGCCGCCTTCCAGCAGAGCGCCTGCCTGCCCGACCTGACCACGACCGGGCTCGCCGGCACGCCGTACACCGACATGGCTGATCAGGCGGGACTGACGGCCAGGGCGACCCACACCCCGTCCGGGGTTCCGGGGGTGCAGATCGACGGCTACTTCCCGGACTCCTCGCACTTCAACACCACCCACGGCTGGCGGCACGACGCGCAGTTCGTGATCCGGTTGCCCGACCGCTGGAACGGCGGCCTGGTGGTCACCGGCGCTCCCGGCACGCGCAGGCAGTACGCGACGGACACGGCGATCTCCGACCAGGTGCTCGCCCAGGGGTACGCGTACGCGGCGACCGACAAGGGCAACAGCGGTGCCGACTTCTACCGCGACGGATCCCGGCCCGGTGACGCGGTCGCCGAGTGGAACGCGCGGACCACTCAGCTCACCCGGGCCGCCAGGCGGGCGGTGGCCCGGCGATACGGGCGCGCCCCGCGCCGCACGTACATGACCGGCATCTCCAACGGCGGCTACCTCACCCGCTGGCAGTTGGAGAACCACCCGGAGCTGTACGACGGCGGCGTGGACTGGGAGGGCGCGCTGTGGACCGCGCACGGCCCGAGCCTGCTCACCTCGCTGCCGACGGCGGTGGCACGGATGCAGGGCTCGGCGCGGGACGAGGACCTGTACGCGGTGGGCTTCGCGCGTGGCTCGGAGTTTCTGTGGCCATATCACGAGAAGGCGTACTGGGGCGTCACGCAGAAGATCTACCGCGCCGAGTTCGACCCGACGTACGATCCCGGCTGCCCCGGCCCGTCCGCCGGCAGCACCGCGGAGCAGATCCTGTCGCCCTGCCCCGCCGACGCGGTGTACGACTATGCGTCGCGCCCCGCGTCCGTCCATCGTGCCGTGGCCCGCGTGGCACTCACGGGACGGATCGGCCGGCCGCTGATCACGCTGCACGGCGACCTGGACGCGCTGCTGCCCAAGGCCGCCGACTCGGACGTGTACGCGCGCATGGTGGCCGCGCGCGGACGGGATGCGCTGCACCGCTACTACACGATCCAGGGCGGCACGCACGTCGACGGGTTGTACGACACCTATCCGGAACGGCTGCGGCCGATCCTGCCCTGCTACCGCTCGGCGTTCGACGCGTTGGTCTCCTGGGTGGAGACGGGCGCACAGCCGCCCGCGGACCATACCGTCGCACGGCCCGCGGACGGCGATGTGGTCGACTCCTGCGCGCTGGCCGACCGGGCCGATCCCGTGCGGTAGTGCTTCAGCGGCCGAGCTCCTTGCGGGTGATGCGGCGCAGCCTGCGCCGCTGCGAGGGGTCCAGCGTGAGGTATGCGGCGGTCGGGATTCCGAGGACGATCAGGACCACCGCCCAGAAGGGCAGCCAGATCCACAGGAAGAGCCCGAGCGCCACACCTCCTATGGCGATCTTCGCGTTGTTCGACATGTACGTCGCCTCCTTCGCGGCCTGTGCCGCTCTCTGTCCTGAAAACGGGCCCGCGCCTCCCACGGTTCCGGACCACGACCCTGAGACGCCCCTGAGGTGCGACCCCGACGCGCCCCTGAGAACACTCTGCGTCATTCCGCCCTGAGAGGCGCCCCCACTGCATGCAGGTGACGCAGGGCCTGCCGGTAGGAGTCGACGAGTCCGGTCTCCGCATAGGGAATGCCCAACTCCTGGCAGTGGGCGCGTACCAGGGGCTGGGCGAGCCGGAGGTGGGGGCGGGGCATGCTGGGGAAGAGGTGGTGCTCGATCTGGTAGTTCAGGCCGCCGAGGAACCAGTCGGTCAGGATGCCGCCGCGGATGTTGCGCGAGGTGAGGACCTGCCGGTGCAGATGGCCCCAGCGCTCGCCGTTCGGGTCGGGCATCTCCATGCCCTTGTGGTTGGGGGCGAAGGCCAGCCCCAGGTGCAGTCCGAACAGCGCCTGGTGCAGGGCGGCGAACGCAAGGGCCTTGCCCGGGGAGAGCGAGGTGAGCAGCAGGGTCGCGTAGGCGGCGACATGGGTCACCAGCAGCAGCCCCTCCACGGCGCGCTCCCGGGGTGTCTGCCGGCGCAGGTCCTGGAAGCCGTGGACCTTCAGGGCAACGCCTTCGAGGAGGGTGAGGGGGAAGAAGAGCCAGGCCTGGTTGCGGGTCAGCCAGCGGCGGAAGCCCGAGCGCTGCTCGGCCTGTGCGCCGGTGAAGACGAGGACGTCGGCGACGACGTCCGGGTCCTTGTCGATGTGGTTCGGGTTGGCGTGGTGGCGGTTGTGCTTGTCGTTCCACCAGGCATAGCTCATGCCGAGGAGCAGGTTGCCGTGGACCAGACCGATGACCCGGGCCGCCGACTTGCCGGCGGTTGTCTGGGAGTGGCCCGCGTCGTGGCCGATGAAGGCCGTGCGGGCGCCGAACACGGCGAGCAGCGGTGCCAGGAGCAGCGACCACCAGGAATCGCCGGTCAGGACGATGCCCGTGACGATGCCGGCGAGCGCGAGTGCGTTGGTGGCGATGGCGAGCGCGTACCAGGTGCGGCGCCGTTGCAGGAGTCCCTGGTCCCGGACCATGCGCAGAAGGGGCGCGAACTCGCTTCCGGCGGGCGGTGCGTCGCGCGTTCCCCGAAGGGGCTCGGCGACAGCTGTGGTGGGCTCGGGCATGTGCGGTCTCCGGCTCTCTCGGGCAACGGGCTGACCTGAGGAAACGTACGAAGCGACGACCTGTTGCGACCATGACGCCACCACCCGGGTACGGGCGGGGGTCAGCCGGTGGTGCACCGGGGGGCTGACAACACTGCAGGATCGGGCCGGCCGGCGGTCCGGCTGTGCCCCGGTGGCCCGCCGAATGCTGTACCCTCGGCGACCCCGACCCGGTAGTCAAATTTGAGGAATACGGCTTCGCTGTGCAGAGGATCCCTGCGGCACCACCGTCCGAGATCTCCGAACTGGCCCGCTGCTGCGCCGTTTTCGTGCCCGGTGACCCGGCCCGCACCGGCCGGGTCGCCTTCTGGCGACCCGACGGCAGCGCCCCTCCGCCTCACGCGGCCGGGTCCGCCCAGGATCTGGGCCTGGTCCGCCCGGGCGGCGACGGCGTCGAGCCGGTGCAGGTTCCCGCCGTCCTGCTGCCGGTGCGGGTAGCGCTTCCGGTCCTCACGCGCGCGCGTACCGATGCGCACGCACACCGGGGGGCAGTCTTCTGGGGCTCGGCAGCGGTGCTGGCCCTCCAACTCCTCGCCCGGGGACTGCTGTTGCCCGGTCTGTCACCCGGCGACCACGACGTCTGGCGCGTCGGCCCCCTGGCCCTGGACGACGTCGACCGCATCCGCGGGCTGGCCGCCGCGATGCCGCCCGAGGCGCACGCCGTCCCGCTGGGCGGCTCCGGGCCGCTTCGGCTGCCCACCCCGGAGGGGCTGCTGCGTGCCTTCCTGGACGCGGTGGCCGACACGCTCCCGCGCTCTCCCGCGGCCTTCCTGGTGACGGGCGGGTCTGCCTACGCGGCACAGGCACCGCAGCACATGCCCGGGCAGCGGGCGTGGGCCGCCGATGTCGCCGCGGGCCACGACGCGGGCGTACGGCTCTCGCTGCGGATCGAAGTGCCCGGCCTTGCCGAGCTGACGCAGGAGGATGCCGCGGTGCCCTTCCGGGCCGTGCTGCAGGTACACAGCGTCAGTGATCCGGCGCTGGTGGCGGACGCTTCCGAGGTGTGGGGCGCATCCGGAGACGGGGACCGGGGTTTCGGTCCGCGCGCGCGGATGGACGCCCTGCTCGCGCTGCGCCGGGCGGCTCGGTCCTGGCCGCCGCTGACGCCCCTGCTGTCGGCGAGTGTGCCGGACACCGTCGAACTCGCCGACGAGGAGGTCACCGAACTGCTCGGACCGGGCGCCCGGGACCTCGCCGCCGCCGGAGTCGACGTGCACTGGCCGAAGGAACTGGCCCGGACGCTGACGGCCCGCGCGGTCATCGGCCCGCCGGACGAGGAGCCGGTGGCCGGACGGGGCGCCTCGGACCCGCCGTCATTCCTGTCCGCCGACGCGCTGCTCGCCTTCAACTGGCGGTTCGCCCTGGGCGAGGAGCAGCTCACGCGCGCTGAGCTGGACCGGCTCGCCGAGGCCGGCCGGCCCGTCGTGCGTCTGCGCGGCCAATGGGTCCTCGTCGACCCCCGGGAGGCGCGCCGCGCCCGCGCCCAGCAGGACCGCAAGATCACACCCATCGACGCGCTCGAAGCCGCACTGACGGGCTCGACGGAGGTCGACGGCCTCCGGGTCGACGTACAGCCCACGGGATGGCTGGCGGCCCTGCGGGAGCGGCTCGCGGCCCCGGAGGCGCAGGAGCCGGTCGCGCAGCCCGCCGCTCTCGCGGCCACCCTGCGGGGCTACCAGCGCCGGGGCCTCGGCTGGCTGGCCCGGATGACGTCCCTGGGTCTGGGCTGCTGTCTGGCCGACGACATGGGACTCGGCAAGACGATCACGCTGATCGCGCTGCATCTGCACCGGCAGTGCGAGGCGCCCACGGCCGGCCCCACCCTCGTGGTGTGTCCGACGTCGCTGATGGGCAACTGGCAGCGCGAGATCGAGAGGTTCGCGCCCGATACGCCCGTGCGGCGCTTCCACGGCGCGCGGCGCAGCCTGGACGCGGTGGCCGACGGGGAGTTCGTGCTCACCACGTACGGGACGATGCGCCTGGACGCGCGTCGGCTCGGCGAGACGGCGTGGGGCATGGTCGTGGCGGACGAGGCGCAGCATGTGAAGAACCCGTACTCCGCGACCGCACGGGAGCTGCGTTCCATCGGTGCACGCGCACGCGTGGCGCTCACCGGGACCCCTGTGGAGAACAATCTCTCCGAGCTGTGGGCGATCCTCGACTGGACGACCCCCGGGCTGCTGGGCCGGCTCGGCACCTTCCGCACACGGTACGCGCAGGCCGTCGAGGGCGGCCGGGACCCGGCAGCCGCGGAGCGGCTCGCCCGTCTCGTACGGCCGTTCCTGCTGCGCCGCCGCAAGTTGGATCCGGGGATCGCGCCGGAGCTGCCGCCGAAGACCGAGACCGACCGTGCGGTGGCCCTGACCAAGGAGCAGGCGGGTCTGTACGAGGCGGTGGTGCGCGAGACGCTCGCGGAGATCTCCGCGGCCGACAGCATGGAGCGGCGCGGTCTGATCGTGAAGCTGCTGACGGGGCTGAAGCAGATCTGCAACCATCCGGCGCAGTTCCTCAAGGAGGAGCGGCCGCGGATCGCCGGTCGTTCGGGGAAGCTGGAGCTGCTGGACGAATTGCTCGACACCATCCTCTCCGAGGGGGCGAGCGTTCTGGTCTTCACGCAGTACGTGCGCATGGCGCGCATCATCGAACGGCACCTGACGGCCCGTGGCGTCATTTCGCAGTTCCTGCACGGCGGGACGCCCGTCGCCGAACGCGAGGCGATGGTGCGGCGCTTCCAGGACGGTGAAGTGCCCGTCTTCCTGCTGTCGTTGAAGGCCGCGGGCACCGGGCTGAACCTGACGCGGGCCGAACACGTCGTGCACTACGACCGCTGGTGGAACCCCGCCGTCGAGGCGCAGGCCACCGACCGTGCGTACCGCATCGGTCAGACCCGGCCCGTGCAGGTCCACAAGCTGATCGCGGAGGGGACCATCGAGGACCGCATCGCCGACATGCTCGGCCGCAAGCGGGAGCTGGCCGACGCGGTGCTGGGCGGCTCCGGCGAGACAGCGCTCACGGAGCTGACGGACGCGGAGCTGGCCGATCTGGTGGAACTGCGAGGGGGCACCCGATGAACCGGCACGACCAGGACACGGAGCGTACGTTCGCCGCGCTGCCGCCCGCGCACGGGTGGGGGTTTGCGCACACCTGGTGGGGCCAGGCCTGGCTCAAAGCCCTGGAGGACACAGCGCTCGACTCCCAACAGCTCAAGGCGGGCCGCAGACTGGCGCGCGCGGGGTGTGTGGGCGCGGTGTCCGTACGTCCGGGACGTATCACGGCAGTGGTCCAGAGCCGCAGTGGCACGCCTCACCGGGCCGACGTCCTGCTGGAGGAGCTGGACGGCGAACAGTGGGACCGGTTCCTGGACATGACGGTCGAGCGGGCCGGACATGTCGCGGCGCTGCTGGACCGCGAGATGCCGCCGCATCTGGTCGAGGACGCGGCGGCCGCGGGCGTCGAACTGCTGCCGGGCATAGGCGATCTGGAGCCGGAGTGCGACTGCGGCGCCTGGGACCACTGCGGGCACACCGCGGCCCTGTGCTACCAGGTGGCGCGGCTGCTGGACCAGGATCCCTACGTGCTGCTGCTGATCCGCGGCCGGGGCGAACGGGCCCTGCTGGACGACCTCCAGACCCGCAGCACCACACCCCCGGAGGACTCGGCCGAACCGGAGGGAGTGGACGCCGCCGAGGCGTACAGGACGGGCAACATCCTGCCGCCCCTGCCCACCCCGCCGGAGCTGCCCACGGAACCCGGTGTACCGCCGTCCCTGGACACCGAGACCCCGCCCGGGCCGGGCGTGGACCCGGCCGCCTTGGAGTGTCTGGCCGCGCGAACCGCCGCAGAGGCACATCGCCTGCTCGCCGAGGCTCTCCGTCCCGGCACCGAACAACACGCCTTGGAGGAGGAGTTGACCCTCGCGCAGGATGCGGTCCGTCTCGCCGCAGGAGTCGCTGAGACGGCTGTGGTGGACCGGCTGGCCGAGGGGTCCGGACGCGAGCGGCAGGGGCTGGCGCGCGCCACGCGCGCGTGGCGCCTCGGAGGGGTGGCCGCGCTGTCCGTGCTGGAGGAGGAGTGGACCGTCTCGGGCGATGCTCTCGCACGCGCGCGTGCCGCCCTGGAGTCCGCCTGGGACGAGGACGAGCGACCGTCGCTGCGGGCGAGCGGCAACAGGTGGACGGTTGTCGGCGCACCGGCCCAACTGCGTCTGGGGCGGGACGGGCGTTGGTGGCCGTATCGCAAGGAGCGGGGCCGCTGGGTGCCCGCCGGAGCGGCTTGCCAGGATCCGGCGACGGCTCTGGCCTCGGCGGAGCCGGACGCCGGGGAGGAGCCCGCCCAAGAGGCCCGGCAGTCGGCTGGACGGTGGATCGCGCAGCCCGGCCCCGCGGACCTGCACCTGGCGTAGCCGACGCTGGGCGGCCTTCGCGCCCGGCTCTGCGCGGTCGCAACCGATGCCCTGCGTTCACCCGACGGTCGCAGGCCTTTCGCTGGAGTGCCCAAATCTGGCCGTTGTCAACGAACTTGCCCCTCAGGAGGTCCGATGTCCCCGCACGCCACCGGCCGGCCCGGCGTCCGACGCTCCGTCGCGGCAGGCGTTCCGCTTGTCGTGCTCGCGGCCCTTGTGACGGCCTGTCCGCCCGCCAGTGCGGACTCGGCGTCGGGGAGTGCACATGTCGTGCGTACGGCGACGCTCGGAGAGATTCCGCTGGGCGCGTTCAGCAACACCCTGCTGCCCGGGGCGGTGGACGACGACCGGGGCATCGACCTCGGCGGGATCGGTAGCGACATCTGTCCGGCGGGCCGCAAGGGCGAGTTCTGGACGGTCACCGACCGCGGGCCCAACGGCCGGATCAAGGTGGCCGGTACGAAGCGCCGTACGTTCCCGGTTCCGGGCTTCGATCCGGCGATCGTGAAGATCCGGGTGGCCGGCGACACCGTGAAGGTGCTGGACGCGATACCGATCACCACCGCCTCCGGGAAGGCCGTCACGGGGCTGCCGAACCAGGCCGGGCGCGACGAGGCGCCCTACTCCTACGACGCCAAGTCGGCGCTGTCGTACAACCCGAACGGGCTGGACACGGAGGGCATCGTGCGGGCCGGGGACGGGAGTTTCTGGCTCGTCGACGAATACGGTCCGAGCCTTGTCCATGTCTCCGCGCGCGGGAAGGTGCTCACGCGCTACGTGCCCAAGGGGCTGAACCTCACCGGTACCGACTACCCGGTGGTGGAGGCACTGCCCGCGATCCTGCTGCACCGGAAGATCAACCGCGGTTTCGAGGGGCTGGCCCAGCTGCCCGGCGGTGACCTGGTGATGGCCCTGCAGAGCCCGCTGTCCCTGCCGGACACGGGTGCCGGTGAGGCGTCGCGCAGCACGCGTCTGTTGCGTTTCTCGCCGAAGGAGAAGGCCGTCACCGCGGAGTACGCGTACCGCTTCGATCCGGTGAACGTGGTGGACCCGAGCGAGAACGACACCTCCGAGCTGAAGATCTCGTCGGTGGTCGCCGTGGGCGGCGATCGGCTGCTGGTGGAGGAGCGCACCGACAAGGCCGCGCGGTTGCAGCTGGTGAAGCTGGGGCGAGGAGCGAACATCCTCGGCGGTGCCTACGACGACGACACGACGTCTCCGTCCCTGGAACAGCTCGACGACCCGGCGGCCTCCGGCGTTCCGGTGCTCGACAAGCAGTTGGTCGTCGACCTCGGAACGGTCCCGGGGGTGCCCGGGAAAATCGAGGGCATCGCGCGCGTGGATCACGACATGCTCGTCCTGATCAACGACAACGACTTCGGTATGACGGACGGCGCGGGCGCGTTCGACGCACAGGGACGGCTGGTGGACAGCGGCATCGAGACCACAGTGACGTACGTACGGCTGGACCAGGTTCAGCCTCGCATCTGACCTGCGGTGGGACTGACCCCCTGTCGACCGGTGGCCGGGGCCGGGCGGCCCGGCCACCGGTGTCGATTCGCAGGGCGCGTCTACGGGGCCATCTCGTACGCGCCGGACAGCGCCTCGACCCGCTGCCAGACCCGCTCCGTGCGTGCCTCGTCGACGGCGGGCCGCCGGATCGAACCGAGCGCCCACTCCTGCTGCTGTTCGGTCGCCGAGTCCTTGCCGTGCAGTTCGACGGCGTGCGTGGAGAAGTCCCGTACGAGGACCGCGAAGAGTTCGTCGAGCACGTCCTCGTCGAGGCCGGGGAGGGCGGCCTGCTCCAGGACGAGCTGTCCGTGCACGACGAGGGCGAAGAGCTGACCGACCGCGAGGAGGAGGTCGAGGTCCCGGCTCTGCTCCGCGTCGGGTGCGGCCGTGGCGACGAACTCGCAGAGTGCGTCGGCCTGTTCGCGGAAGCGGGTCACATTGGGCAGGTGTGCGTACGTGTCGAAAGCGGGCCGCCAGTCGTGGAAGCGCACCGAGCCCAGGCCGCGGGCCGGTCCCTGCCGGAAGAGGAAGTCGTCGTCGGCCGCGTCGAGGCGGGTCGGTACGGCGGGGTGGTCGACCGGGTCGAGGAGGTGGTTGCGCAGGAACTTCAGGATCAGCGCCAGGTTGACGTGGACCGTGCCCTCCAGCTTCGGAAGGCCGCGGATCTCCACGGCCGCCTGGGCGAAGTAGTTGTCCTTCTCGAAGCCCTTGGCCGCGATGACGTCCCACATCAGGTCGATGACCTTCTCACCCTCCGTGGTCACCTTCATCTTCGTCATGGGGTTGAAGAGGAGGTAGCGGCGGTCGTCCGGGCCGGCGGAGCGGAAGTAGTCGACAGCGCGGTCGCTGAACAGCTTCATGCCGACGAGCCTGACGTACGCGTCGGTCAACTCGCGCCGCACATGCGGGAAGGCGGTGACGGGGCGGCCGTAGAGGATGCGGTTGTGGGCGTGGGTGACGGCCTCGTACATCGCGTGCTCGCAGATGCCGATCGAGGCGGTGCACAGGTTGAACTTGCCGACGTTGACGGTGTTGAGTGCGGCGTCGAAGGCGGCGCGGCCGGTGTGCAGGACGTCCTCGGCCGCTACGGGGTAGTCCTCCAGGCGGAACTCGCTGACGAACTTCGAGGAGTCGACGACGTTCTTGACCAGGTGATAGGCCGGGTGACGGCTGTCGGCGGCGAAGAACACATAGCCGTCGGGGCCCTCGACGTCGGTGCGGCGGCCGAAGACGGAGACGAGTCCGGCTGCGTTGCCGTTGCCGATGTAGTACTTGGAGCCGGTCGCGCGGAAGCCGCCGTCGCCGTCGGGCTCGAGCAGCATGTCGGTGGAGTAGATGTCGGCGCCGTGGGCCTTCTCGGACAGGCCGAAGGCGAACACCTCTCCCTGGGCGAGGAGTTCGGCGGCGCGGGCGCGGGCTGCGGCGTTGTCGCTCTGCCAGACCGGGCCGAGGCCGAGGATCGTGACCTGCCAGGCGTACCAGTAGTCCAGGCCGTAGAAGCCCAGGATCTCGTTGAGCGCGGCGATCCGGCCGGTGTCCCACCGCTTGTCGGCTTCCTCCTCCCCCGCGGCGGACGACGGCGTCAGGAAGGTGGCGAAGAGGTTCTCCTTCGCTGCGAAGGAGAGGAAGTCGCCGAGCCAGGCGCGCGTCCGGTAGTCCTCGATCAGCCGCCTCTTCCCGCGCTCCTCGAACCAGTCGACGGTGGCACGCAGCAAGCGGCGCGTCTCGGGGTCGAAGTGCGCGGGGTCGTACGTGCGCGGGTTGAACAGCAGCTGGTCGGCCATGCGATGACGCCTTTCGGCTGGTGGACGGGCGGAAGCGGGAAGTCTGACGGCTGGACGGATCGGATCGGACCAGACCGGTTCGGGAGATCAGGAGGAGCGGGGGATCCGGAGGATCGGCGGCGGGAACGGCGACGGTCAGCGGGCGGGACCGAATCGGGCCAGCGTGGCGAGCACGTCGTCCAGCCAGTCGATCATCATTCGCTCGTACGCGATGCCACCGCGCAGGACGACGTGCTGGAGCTCCCGCTCCGCGTCGAGCGGCGCACCAGGACCTGCCGTGCTCGATTCGGGCGTGAAGTCGCGCGCCTCTCCTGCGAGATAGTGCGCCAGCCGGTCCTGGTGCGCCTGCCGGTGCCGCTCCACCTCGCGGATCAGGGCGGCCGGGTCGTCGAAGGCGGCGCCGCGGATCTTCACGGCGAGGTCGTGGCGGACGCTGTCCGGTTCGATCGGATCCTGCAGCCAGGAGGAGAGCGCGGCCCGGCCGAGGTCGGCGACGGAGTACTCCTTCTTGTCCGGCCGGCCCTGCTGCGGGACGTCCCGGACGTCGACCCAGCCGTCGTTCTCCATGCGCTTGAGCACGCGGTAGATCTGTTGGTGGGTCGCGGTCCAGAAGTAGCCGATGGACCGCTCGAAGCGCCGGGCCAGCTCGTAGCCGGATCCTGGCTTCTCCAGAAGCGACACCAAGATCGCGTGTTCGAGCGCCATGCCACCGATCTTGCTATGCAACTCGTTGCATAGCAAGCCTCCCCCGCGCCGATGCGACGCGGCTCACGCCGACAACATGCCCAAGGACACACGCCTCGAGGTCAGGCGCATCAAGACCGACCGGCAAATAAATGGATCACTTGAGACGGCGTGTGGTGGGGCGGCCAGGTAGAGGCAGAACCCACGAGACATCCTCGGGCAGGGGGACGATCCGCGCGATGGCGGCTTCGAGGGTCGGCCCGAGGAGAAGCGAGTCGTGGTGGTTTGCCCCGGCGGCGACCGGGCCGAGCGGGATGCCGTGGACCTCGGTAGCGATCGAGCGCTTGAGGCCCTGCTTCCCGCGATCGGCCGGGGAACGGCCCGCACGTTCGCCGCCGCACGAGGCCCTGGTGACGCAGCCGTCGACGGATATCTCGGACGGCTCCAGGCCGATCATGCGGTCGTAAGGCTGGAGCGAAGCGCTCATTGAGTGGTGCGGTCCGAGCATCCGGGGCCGGTGAGACGCTCGTCGCCCGGGCCGTGGACCAGCGCGAGCACCACATGCTCGAACACGGTCCGGTCGCGGACCCTTCGGCGGTGGCAGCCGAGCGGGTGGTTCGGGGCGAACTCCGGCCGTGTGGGCAGTAGTTCGGCAAATTGGTCCCAGTTGGGTTCGAACAGGCAAGACGGCAGGGCGGGCACGGCCGTCCTTCTTGATCACTGAGAAGCGATCCCAAACCGAGGGTCACGGCTGGCCCTCGAACTTTCGCGTACATCAGGCTCGGCGGTGACGAGGTCGCTCAGACCTCGGCGGGTGGTGCGTCAGGAGTGGCGCCTTGGGGTTCGGGGTCGGCTCGGCGCGGCAGCAGGAGGCAGAGCGGCACCGCTGCGGCGGTGCACGCGGCAGCCCACCAGAAGGCGTCGCCGAATCCCGAGGCCAGGGCGGCCCGGGTGTGGGTGCCGGCGGTGGCGTGCTGCAGGATCATGACGAGGATCGCGGTGCCGATGGAGCCACCGATCTGCTGGGCGACGCGGCTGATGCTGGAGGCGGCCGGGATCTCCTGGCGTCGCAGTCCGACGAACGCGCCCCCCATCAAGGCGATCATGGCCGCGCCCAGCCCGAGGCCACGGACGAACAGCACGGCCATCAGCATGGTGTTGTCCGTGGCGGCAGTGACGAAGCCGAACGGCACGGTGGCTGCGCAGGTGACGGCGAAGGCGATGAGGGCGACCGGACGCGTCCCGGTGCGGTCCATGTACTTGCCGGCCAGCGAACGGGACAACAGGGTGCCCACACCCTGCGGGATGAGCAGCAGCGCGGCGCCCAGAGCGGATTCGCCGCGGACCTGCTGCCAGTACAGCGGCATGAGCAGCATGGCCCCGTAGAGGGCGGCTCCGGCCAGTAGCAGCAGCGCCGTGGACGAGGCCAGGGCCCGGTGGCGGAGCAGGCGGATGTCGAGCAGGGCGTCGGCTCCGCGCCGAAGGGCCCAGGCGAAGTAGCCGGCAAGCAGGACGACTCCAGCGAGCAGGGGCAGCCCGGCCTTGAGGCCGATGAACCAGTCGGGTCCGCCGAGCTGCGTCAGGCCGTAGATGACCGCGGCGATGCCGGGCGAGAGCAGCAGCACGCCCACGAGGTCCAGACGGCGGCCGGTCCCGGGGCGAGGCCCGTCTTTGGGCAGGTTGCGCCAGGCCAGGTAGCCGCCGACGAGGCAGAAGGGGATGTTGAACAGGAAGATCCAGCGCCAGTCGCCCAGGTGCAGGATGACGCCGCCGATCACCGGGCCGATGACCGGGCCAAGAGCGGTGGGCACGGTGATCAGCGACATGACCTTGCCGATGTTGCGGCCTCCGGCGGCCTGCATGGCCAGTGTGGCCATCAGCACCATCATGATGCCGCCGCCGATGCCCTGGAGAACGCGGAATGCGATCAGGCTCGGGGCGTTCCACGCCGCGGCGCACAGCATCGATCCGGCGAAGAACAGGCCCAGGGCGAGGATCCACAGCCGCTTGCCGCCCAGGACCGACTGGGCCCAGCCGACGGTCGGCATCGTGGCGGACAGGGCCAGCAGGTAGGCGGTGGTCACCCACTGGATGGTGGCAAGCGAGGTGTGCAGCTGCCCGGCGAGACTGTCGATGGCGACGCTCATGATCGTGGTGTCGAAGATGACGGCGAGCGCGCCGACGATCAACGTGTAGGTCAGGCGCCGCAAGGCCGGGTCGACCCGGTTGGAACCGGGGATGGGTGGTGACTGGGTACCGCTGGCGCTCATCGGACGCCCCCTTAAGATAAGGTTCTCTATCTTGCGGGACTCAGGTTAGGGCACTGCCCTAAGATAGGCAAATCTATCTAACTGGAGGAGAGACGATGCCCGAACGGCGCCGCGGAGCGGCCCTGGAGAATGCGCTGCTCGACGCGGCCTGGGACGAGCTCACGGCCACCGGCTACGCCAGGTTCACCATGGACGCCGTCGTCAAACGCGCCGGCACCAGCCCCCCGGTCCTCTACCGCCGCTGGCCCGACCGCGACGCACTCGTCCGGGCGACCCTCGTCCACATCCTGCACAAGAACGTCCTGGGCGTTCCCGACACCGGAAGCCTGCGCGAGGACGTTCTGACTCTCATGCGGGAGATCAACGCCACCCGCGTCCAGCTCGTCACCGTCATGAGCGTGTACCTGGCCGACTACCACCAGGCGACCGGGACCAGCCCCAGCGAACTGCTCGATCCCTCCGAGACCGGCCGCAAGCAAGCCATCGACACGATCTACCAGCGTGCCGTCGACCGCGGGGAAGTCAAGGCGGAGCACCTCACCGAACGCATCAAGACCCTGCCCTTCGACCTGCTTCGCCACGAGTTCCTGACGACCTTCACCGCCGTACCCGACCAGGTTCTCGAAGAGATCGTCGACACGCTCTTCCTCCCCCTGGTGCATTGACAAGGCGATTGACGCAGGAGGCTCATCTCCTGTGCACCGGCCGCGGAGCGATCATCCGAACACGCCTGGTGCACACGAAAGTTCGGGCGCCAGCCGTGTCTGTCGGTCTGGGAATCGCTTACGAGCGTAGAGAACGCCGGTCGGTCTGAGGTCAGACGCTTCATGGACAGACGTACGTGAAGCTCGCCTTCGCCTCCATCGGGACCGGCTGGTGCGTGATCCTCAGTCGGGCGGTCCCCCGGAAGCGGCCGGAACCGCGGACCGTCCAGCGAAGGTGCACCTTGACCCGGCGCACACCGCGATCGGCGGTGCGGACCAGCTCGCCCGAGTCCTGGCCGTCCGCACGCAGCCACCGGTAGGTGACGGGGCCGCCATGCCCGTCGGTGGTGACGACACCGATCAGGTCGGCCGTCTGACCGCAGTGCAACGGCCCGGTGGGGGCCTCGACCCGGACGGAGACGACCTCGGGAGCGGGGGCCGGGCGCAGCAGCAGCCAGAGCAGTACGGCGGCGATCGCGACGACGGCGCTGGTGACGATCCAGCCCCGTCGTCCGCGCCGTGAGCGGGAGACGACAGGAACCGCTGCCTCGGTCCGCCATCGGGCGCGCAGGACGTCCTGCTCTTCCACCGGGACGCCGGGCCCGAACCGGAGCAGGATCCCGCCGGAGTCCTCCCCTGCCTCCGCCGGAAGCGGGAGGCCACGGTTGCGCTTGCCGAGGACGGTCGCCTGGGTGTCCACGGCATGGGAACGGTGAGCGCGGCCGACCGAGGTGGGCTGGTCGGTGGCGGCTGAAGGGTGAGGGCCGGGGGCGGCCAGGGAGGTTCGCGGGTCCGGGACTGCGGCGGTGTGGGCGTGGGCCGCCGTCGAGGGTCGGCCGACGGTGGTGGCAGGGCGGGACGAGCAGTCGGGTGCGGGAGCGGGATTTTCGGGGGCGGTGGGGCGTGGGTCGGAGTCGGTTGCGTCCGGCGCCGGGTGAGGGTCCGTCCGCCGAGCCGGGTGGACAAGGGCCACTGTGACGGACGGTGCCGGTGCCTTCGGCGGCGCGAACTCGGGGGTCGACGCGGCCGCCGCCGTGCGGAGCGCCGTGCGGCGCAGGAAGTCCGCCGGGAGCGCCGCGCGTCCGTCGACCAGCGTGCCCCGGGCCGCCGCCAGCCCCTGCGACTCGGCGGTGGCGGCACAGCGAGCGAACAGGTCGGCCGCGGGGGTTTCGGGCTGCGTCCAGGCGTCGCCGAGAGTGCGGGCCAGGGCGGCCCAGGCAGCGGTGGCGACTGTTGTCCGGCGGTCGGCCTGCGGTCCGTCGCCCGACTCCGGTACGGCGGCCGCGTCGCCCAGCACCGCGCCCAGCTCCGCCTCGGCCAGCAGGGCGACACCGTCCGGAGCGATCACGACGGTGTCGGGGCCGATTGGGCCGTGGGACAGGCCTGCGGCGCACAGGGCGAGGAGGGTCTGCGCGGTCTCGTTGAGGATGCCGGCCGCGCTGCCCGCGTCCGGACGGGGGCCGCCTGCCGACGACAGGACGTCGGCCAGGGTGGGGGCCGGCGGCCGGGCCGTGAGCAGCCACACCTCACCGGCCTCGGCCACGAGGTCGACCGTGCCGAGCAGCCCGGGCAGCCTGAGCTTCGCCGTGGCGAGCACCGCGGCCGCGAGGCGCTCGCGTGTGCCCTCGGGAGCCAGCAGGGCGCGGTCGATGCGCAGCGCGCCGAGGGTGCACTCGCCGGACCGGGCGGGGAGCAGGGCGTACCAGGTGCCGTGGCGTGTGTCCCGTGACCAGCCGGACAGGGGCCGTCCGGCCACTGTGGTGGCTGTCGTCATGTCGATCCGTTCTCGTCGCGGCGGGGAGTGGCTCGCGGTTCTCTTGGGTGTCTCTGAAGTCTGGTCAGCACGGTGGTGCGTCCAGGGAGGCCGTCTGGGGACCGTTCGCGGCCGCCGGGTCGCTGCTGAGCGAGACCTCCCAGGTGCCCCGGCACGGGTGATTGGAGAAATCGGCCTGGAAGGTCAGGTCGTACCGCGTGCTTCCGGACAGGGTCCGGGACTGGGAGCCGTACGGGTCGGCGGGTGTGTCGACGTAGTAGTTCGCGGTGACAGTCAGCGGACCGGTGCCCGTCGTCTCGACCGTCACCGCCGCGATGAGTGTGCCGGGTGTCGGTCCACGCTGCCAGGAGCCGATGGTGAGGGTGACCGCGCCGGGGGTGGCCGGGCCGGGGGACTCGGTGGTCGGTGTCCCGGCCGGTGTGATCGTCTGCTTGGACGGCGTGGGCGAGGACGACGGGCTGTCCGACGGCATAGTGGTGGGCGAGGTGTCGGCCGTGGGCGGGGCGCTGCTCGCTGAAGTGAACGGGGAAGGGGAAGTGCCGGGTGCTGGGGGCGAGTTGACCGGTGCCGGCGTCGAACTCGCCACCGTCGTCGACGTCTCGTGCGGGCGGCCCGTCGCGTACGTGGCTCCGCCCGCCACGACCACCAGCGCGGCCGCCCCACCGGTCACCGCCTTCCATCCCCCGCGCTTCAGCCGGTCCAGCAGGGTCAGCGCACTGGCCGACCCCTCAAGGGTCGCGGTTGCGGTGAAGGGGAACATCAGGGCGAGCAGCGCGGTGAGTTCGGCCAGCCGGCGGCGGCCGCGTTCCTCCCAGTCGGCGCCGTAGCCCTCCGCAGCGGACCGTTCCAGGTCGGCGAGGAACCTCTCGACGCCGGGCCGGTCCGCCGGGTCCTTCGCCAGCCCCGAGCGCAGCAGCGCACGCACAGGTGCAGGTACGTCGTCCAGCGGGGCCGGTGCGCGCAGGTGCTGCAGGCGCAGAGCGGTCATGTCGTCCCCGGGGAACGGCCGCCGGCCGGTCAGGCACTCGAAGAACACCACGGACGCCGCGTAGACATCGGCCGCCGGACCGGCCGGCTCGCCGTTCCACTGCTCCGGCGCCATATAAGCGGGCGTGCCCTCTGCCTCGGTCTCCCGGCCGCTGCGCACCGCAATGCCGAAGTCGGCGAGCGCGCTGGTGCCGTCGGCGCGGACCAGGACGTTCTCCGGTTTGTAGTCGCGGTGCACGACCCCGGCCGTGTGGGCCGCGCCCAGCCCCAGCAGCGAGCCCTTGAGCAGGACGAGCGCGCCCTCGGTGCCGGTCGACCCCTGTCGGCGCAGCAGCCGGCGCAGGCTGACGCCGTCCACCGCCTCCATCACGATCGCGGCTCCGGCGCGTGCCTCGACGTACTCGTACAGCCGCACCACACACGGGTGCCGGAGCTCGCCGAGCAGCCGGGCCTCGGCTCGGAAGCGGGCCAGGAACTCCCGATCCGCGCGCAGGCGTTCACTCAGGTACTTGACGGCGACGGGGACGCCGGTCGCGGTGTGCCGGGCGAGGACGACCCGGCCGCCGGATCCCTCGCCGAGCGTCCGCACGGCCGCGTATCCGGGTACGGCCCAGCCGCCCTCGGTGTGCGTGTCCTGGGTCATGCGGTCCCCTCCGCCGGCGCAAGGAGCCCGGCCCCCTGCGGTACGTGCTTCGCGTCCCGCCTGCGCCGTACGCGGCGCAGCAGCCAGCGGGCGGGCGCGGACCACACCGGGAAGGCGACCAGAGCGACCACGGTCGCCTCGATCACCGTGGTCCACGGCTCGGGCAGGCGACCGTCCAGCAGGTCGCCGATGCGGGAGCGCCAGGCCAGCAGGGCGAGGCCGAGGAAGCCGTAGGTGCCCACGACGACCGCGAGCCCGTAGGCGGCCAGGCCGGCCTGACGGGGGCCGGGCCGGTTGCCCGCGCGCAGGTCGCGCCACAGGCCCGTGCGGAAGTAGGCGCTCGCCTCCTCGCGCAGCCGGGGCACCCGCAGGGCGTCGGTCAGCGCCTGGTAACCGTCCAGCGGCATCAGCGGGTTGAAGTTGTAGAGGGTGTTCAGGTAGAGGCCGAAGGCCAGGTGGTAGAGGACGGCCGAGGCCGGTCCCGTGGGCAGCAGGGCGGCGCCCGTGGCGCACCAGCCGGCCAGCGCCGCTGTGGACAGCGGCCCGGAAAGGGCCACCACGACCCGTGACCAACGGGACCCGAACCACATGTCGCTGGTGTCCACGAACGCGAACGGCATGCCCATCATCAGCAGGAACCCGCCGCGTCTGACCTTCCGGCCGTACGACTTCACGGCCAGCGCGTGCGTGAGCTCGTGGACGAGCAGCGCGCTCACGTATCCGGCGGCCAGCAGGACCGGGCCCCATACGCCCGCCCCGCCGAAGTCCAGCAGATGGTGCCGGCCCTGCGCGGCGACGAACGCCACGAGGCCGCCGGTCACCGACAGCCAGGCGAGCAACACACCGGTCCGGGTGAACAGTCGCCAGCCGAAAGCCTGGTAGAGCCGGGTCACCAACCGGTCGAGGCCGGGGACGGACACCTCCAGCTTCAGCAGCGCCCGGTATACGGCCCCCGCCACCCGCCGCCAGCCCTTCGGCCGCTCCTCCTCCGGCCGTCCCGGCAGGCCGCGCAGCAGCCCGGCGTCCGCGAACGCGGCAAGCGCGGACTCGATGCGGGGCAGGGCGAGTTCGCCGTAGCGGTCGGCGTAGGCGAACAGCAGATCCCGTACGGTGTTCTCGCCGTCGACGGTGTGCCACAGGAAGACCTGGCGCTCGTCCAGTTCCAGATAGCGGCCGGTACGGGTGCTGCTGAGCACCCAGCGGGGTGCGCCGTGTTCGGTGGGTATCTGCTTGAGGGCCCAGCCGGAGCGGCGGCGGGGGCGCGCGGTGAGCGGACCGTTCGCCTCGGGGGCCTCCTCCTGCCCGGCCTCTCCGGCGGTGGGCGAATGGGTCAGCTGGGTGCCGACGACCATCGTGCGCGAGCCGATCCGGGTGTTGCGAGGCTGCTCGAACACCAGGCGTACGTCGCCCACGGACAATTCGGTGCCGTCGGCGAGGCCGGCCGAGCCGCCGTGAAGGTCGACGCCGCCGACGGCGGTGCCGTTGAAGGAGTCCAGGTCCTCGATCCGGAAGCCCTCAGCGGTGCGGACGATGCGGGCGTGGCGGCGCGAGACGCTGGTGTCCGAGAGAACCACGTCGTTGTCCTCGCCCCGGCCCAGCGTGGTGACCGGGCCGGTCAGCGCGACGGGCAGCGTGGGGTCGTCCAGGCCGCGCAGCTGTGGTGCGGCGAACGAGGTCGGTGCGACACCCCGGCGCGGGGTGCCGCAGTGCAGGCAGTACGGGAAGTCGCGCCGCACGTGGACGCGGCAGACACGGCAGAGCATGCGGTGGCTCAGTCTGCGCCGGAACCGCTGAGGAACGTACCGCCGTTGAAGCCTTCTTCGCCTTCCGCGGCGGGGCCGGAAACCGGCAGGTGCGTGGCGGCGTTTCCGAGGCCGTAGGCGGGCAGGCCGCCCTGGACGATGATGTGATCACCGCTGCCACCCTCGCCCGAGACGGGCAGGCCACCCTGGACGATGATGCGGTTACCACCGCCGGGCTCACCGACACCGCCGGGACGCCGACCGACGTTCTCCTGACTGCCTCCGCCGTTTCCGTCGCACCCACCGTCACCACCGCCGTGGCCACTGCCGCCGCTGGGACGATCGGTGTTCTCCGGGTCACCACCACCCTCACCACCACCCCCACCCTCGCCACCACCGTGACCACCACCACCGCTGGGACGATCGGTGTTCTCCGGGTCACCACCACCCTCACCACCACCGCCGCCCTCGCCACCACCGTGACCACCACCGCTGGGACGATCGGTGTTCTCCGGGTCACCACCACCCTCACCACCACCCCCACCCTCGCCACCTTCGCCGCCGTCACGGTCGTAGATGCCACCGTGGCCGAAGTGACCGGCGTCCCCGCCGCCTTCCCCGCCGAAGCCGCCATGGCCCCCGAAATCACCGAACCCACCGGAACCGACACCGCCGTCACCGAAGCCGCCATCGCCAAGGCCGTGGGTGCCAAGACCTCCATCGCCGAACCCGCCATCGGCACCGCCGCCGAACCCGCCGAAGCCCCCGGCCCCGGCCCCGGAGTCACCGAAGCCCCCGTCGGCGCCACCGCCGGCATGCTCGCCGAAGTCGCCGAAGTCACCGAAGTTGCCGACCTGGCCCAGCTCGCCTGCCACTTCGCCCGGCGACCGGTCCAGCAGGGAGCCGCCGAGCAGGCTGTGGGTGCCGGTGGCGGCCGTGTCCAGGCCGGCGGAGCCCTCCTGGCCCTCGGCGGGACCTGACAGGTCGTAGCCCTGCTCGGGGAATGCCGGGACACTGGCATCGTGGTCACCGGAGACCTGCTCCGCCGGGATGGCGTGGGTCGTGGAGGCCTCATGCGTCACCGCGGCCTGGTGGTCGGACGGGACGGCGTGGTCGGCCGTGATGTCGTGATGCGCCAGCGCGTGCGCCGCGCTTCCGAAGAACAGGGACGACTTGGACAGCCGTGGGTCGAGAGCAGCCGGTCCCCCGTCAGTGGCGGACTCGACGCGGAGGGAGCGGAGTTCGGCGACCTGGGCGGGTGACAGGCCGAGTCTTCGCCCCACCTCACCGGTGTCGCCGTCGAGTTCGGCGCGGAAGGCCGGGTCGACGGCCAGGCGGGTCAGGGCAGCGCGATATGCGTCGTTGGTCATGGTTCGGTCTCCGTCGGTCTGCGGGCATTGATGCCGATGGCGACGGAGCCGAGGATCCCCCCTGGCCGGCGGCAACTGCCATTTCCGGCCATCCCCGCCGATACCTGCAGGAGACGTTATAGAGCCTTGGCATGGACGGCACAAGTGCAGCGACCAGGGCGATTGAAGGTGCCGGGCACTCCGACCGCGCCGGTCACCCACCCATCAGATATGGCCACCGACCCCCCGGCCTACCGACGAAATGGCGAACAGTCTGAGGTCCTGGCCGAACTCCACGACGCCGGAGCGTCTCGGCCTGGCCAAAGGCGCCGTAGCGTTACATCTTCTGGCAGGCCTTGGCTTTGAAGTCCGACGCGGAGACGGTGATTGCGGATTCGCCACCGTTGCCGGAGATGCCGGCGTAGCGGACCCGGCCCGGGGTGAGCCGCTCCCGGTCGGCCGGGGTGAAGGAGATACTGCTCGCTGACCACGAGTTGTCCTTGGTCCAGCCGTACAGCGCGTAGGTGGTCTTGGCGGTGAGCGGAGCGAGGGATCCGGTGGTGGTCCAGCCGGCGGCGGGAGCATCGAGGGTCCAGGTGGCGAGGCCTGGCGCGAGGGGGCGGTCGGCGGTCCATGAGCCCACCGTCACCTGCTTGCTGACGTCATCGCCGTCCACATAGAGGGTCGCGCCGTCGATCTGATGTCCGCAGACCATCATGACGCCCAGCAGATGGCCGTCGGCGGTCACGGAGATGCCGGCGACGACGTCGGAGGAAACGGTGCATCCCGAGGCTGCGGCCAGGGCCACGCCGACCGCGTCGGCGCCCACGAAGCGCCGCAACACCGGACGTGAAGTGGTCGACCCCATGCTTGGCCCCCTGACCGGGATGGTCAATGGCGGACGGTGCCCGGCTGCCGCGTCGCCATCCATCCGTCGCGGGCTCGTTGTTGCCTTGTAGTCGCTCGCGCCGACTCGGCCCGGTCACGGCATCGGCGTCCCGACACCTTCGCTCATCGGTCGGCGCGCCGGCCACGCCGGCGCGAGTCACCGGGCGCAGGTGGATCGCCGAGGAGACGTTTCCCAGATGTCGTCGGCGGCACTCCTACCGCCCGGGGCTCGGCATCCGTACGACCGCCGTCCCCGCGGTCAGATCCACCGTCGTCCTGTTCGGCGGAGCCCCGTCATCCTCGTTGTCCGGCAAGACCATCGACGACTGCCGTTCCTTCAGCTCGTGCTGCTTGCCCGGAGAAAGGCTCGCATGCAGTTGTTCGAATCCGGTCGCTGATATCTGCCCCTGACGTGCACTGTTCCGCCATGGCAGCACTCCGGCACGACCCGCGCGCATGAGCAACTGGTCGACGAAGGCCAGCATGGTCAGCACGATGACCAGCCCGGGCAAGGTCATGAAGAAGACGAATTGCACGTCCCCGGTATCCGGGTCGAGCCGCGGACAGTCATCCCCTGAACTCGCCTTCGCCGCTTGGCCGTTGACATCGCATGCTGTCTTCTCAGGGCGCCCGACCTCATGTCACGGCAGGGCGAGGCCTCCCAGGGAGGGGATCAGCGATTGGAGGTCGCTCGGGACACTGCTCGGCAGCTCGCTGGGCAGCTTCGACGGGAGCCCGCTGGGCAGCCTGCTCGGCAGTTCCGTCGGGATGCCCAGGGACGGCGACGAGGTGCGACCGGAGCTCACGCTTGTGTCGTTGGGTGATTTCTCGTCGGGCGAGTGGTGGCGGCCGGAGGCCATCAGGACGACGACGACCACTGTGGCGAGTGCCGCGAGGGCGACCAGGAGGGCAAAGAGCGGTTTGCGCCGCCGCCCGGGTGGTGGGGGCGGCTGCCAGTCGGCGTAGGTCGGAGGTGGTCCGAACCCGCCGCCCGGTGGCGGGGTGTCACCCGGCGGTCCGGGCGGTTGAGGCGGTACCGGCGGTATGGCCATACCGTCCAGAGTCGCCGCACATCGGGCAGGCGGCGACCCCCGCACGGAAGTTGATACGGCCCCATGCCGTGGACCGCACGGTTCCGGGGCATTCCGCGCGGAGATCGCTCGGGCACGCGCGCGTGCGCGTGCGGATCAAGCACGCACGCGCGCGCATACGCGTGCCGTTCAGCCGCGAGCCCCCAGCAGATGGTCCATGGCCAGCTGGTCGAGGTGCTCGAAGGCCATCCCGCGCGCGACGGTCGCCTCGACGTCGAACTCCTCGAAGGCGCTGCGGTCGGCGAGCAGGGCCTCGAGGCCGTCGGCGGCGGTCGGCTGGGCGAGCTGGTCCAGACGCGAGGCACGCAGGGCCTCCTGGACCTCCGGGTCGGCGCGGAAGGCGGCCGCGCGCTCCTTGAGGATCAGGTAGTTGCGCATGCAGCCGGCCGCCGAGGCCCACACGCCGTCGAGGTCCTCGGTCCGCGGCGGCTTGAAGTCGAAGTGCTTCGGGCCGGCGTAACCGGCGCTCTCCAGCAGGTCGACCAGCCAGAACGCGGCACGCAGGTCACCGGCGCCGAAGCGCAGGTCCTGGTCGTACTTGATGCCGGACTGGCCGTTGAGGTCGATGTGGAAGAGCTTGCCCGCCCACAGGGCCTGTGCGATGCCGTGCGGGAAGTTCAGTCCGGCCATCTGCTCGTGGCCGACCTCGGGGTTGACGCCGTACAGCTCCGGGCGCTCCAGGCGCTCGATGAAGGCGAGGGCGTGGCCGACGGTGGGCAGCAGGATGTCGCCGCGGGGCTCGTTCGGCTTGGGCTCGATGGCGAACTTCAGGTCGTAGCCCTGGGAGGTGACGTACTCGCCGAGGAGGTCGAAGGCCTCCTTCATGCGGTCGAGGGCGACGCGTACGTCCTTGGCGGCGCCGGACTCGGCGCCCTCGCGGCCGCCCCAGGCGACGTACGTCTTCGCGCCGAGCTCGGCCGCGAGGTCGATGTTGCGGATGGTCTTGCGCAGGGCGTAGCGACGCACCTCCCGGTCGTTCGCTGTGAACGCACCGTCCTTGAAGACGGGGTGCGTGAAGAGATTGGTGGTGGCCATCGGCACGGTCATGCCGGTCGTGTCGAGGGCCTGACGGAAGCGCTTGATGTGCGACTCGCGCTCGGTGTCGGAGGACCCGAAGGGGATCAGGTCGTCGTCGTGGAAGGTGACGCCGTACGCGCCGAGCTCGCTCAGGCGCTGCACCGTCTCGACCGGGTCGAGGGCACGCCGCGTGGCGTCGCCGAACGGGTCCCTTCCCTGCCAGCCGACGGTCCACAGGCCGAAGGTGAACCTGTCCTCGGGGGTGGGCTGGTAGCTCATGCCGCGGCTCCTTGCTCGTTTGCGACCGTTGCCTTACGACTATTTCGTCATGGCGGTTTACAAATTAGTATGCGGACGCATCCCTGGGAAGGGACAAGATGTCCCCGAAGGGGTGAGGTTCCGGGTCGCCATGGCCCGGGAACCCTCGAACCAGCAGGTCAGAGCCCGCAGAGCCGCGGAAAAAGGGAGAGCCCGATGTCAGCAGCCGAGGGTCCGCTCGTCGTCGGCGTGGACACGTCCACCCAGTCCACCAAGGCGCTCGTCGTCGACGCGGCCACCGGCCAGGTCGTCGCGAGCGGCCAGGCACCGCACACCGTCTCCTCCGGGGCCGGCCGCGAGAGTGACCCGCGCCAGTGGTGGGACGCCCTGTGCCAGGCCCTCGAACAGTGCGGCGACGCTGCACACGAGGCCGCCGCGGTCTCGATCGGCGGACAGCAGCACGGCCTGGTCACACTGGACGAGCGGGGCGAGCCGGTGCGCCCGGCGCTGCTGTGGAACGACGTGCGCTCGGCGCCGCAGGCCCGCCGCCTGGTCGAGGAGCTCGGCGGCCCGAAGGCCTGGGCGGAGCGCACCGGAAGCGTTCCCGGCCCGTCCTTCACGGTCACCAAGTGGGCCTGGCTCGCCGAGAACGAGCCGGAGGCGGTCCGCGCCACCAGGGCGGTGCGCCTGCCCCACGACTACCTCACCGAGCGGCTGACCGGGCAGGGCACGACCGACCGCGGCGATGTCTCCGGCACCGGCTGGTGGGCTTCGGGGACGGAGTCCTACGACGAGGAGACCCTTGCGCACGTGGGGCTCGATCCCGCGCTGCTGCCCCGGGTGGTCCGGCCCGGCGAGGTGGCCGGCACCGTGCGCGACAGCCACGACCTGCCGTTCTCCAAGGGCACCCTGGTCGCTCCGGGGACGGGTGACAACGCCGCCGCGGCGCTCGGCCTTGGGCTGCTTCCCGGTACCGCGGTGCTCAGCCTGGGCACGTCGGGCACGGTGTACGCGGTCTCCAAGCGGCGCCCGGCCGACCCGACCGGCACGGTGGCGGGCTTCGCCGACGCCCACGGAGACTGGCTGCCGCTGGCCTGCACCCTGAACTGCACGCTCGCCGTAGACCGCGTCGCGACGCTGCTGGGCCTGGACCGCGAGGCCGTCGAGCCGACCACCGCCGTCACGCTCCTGCCCTATCTGGACGGCGAGCGCACCCCCAACCTTCCCGGCGCCTCGGGTCTGCTGCACGGACTGCGGCACGACACCACCGGCAGCCAGCTCCTCCAGGCCGCCTACGACGGCGCAGTGCATTCCTTGCTCGGCGCACTCGACCTGGTCCTCGACGAGGACGCGGACCGCTCGGTCCCGCTGCTGCTGATCGGGGGCGGTGCCCGGGGCGCGGCCTGGCAGCAGACCGTACGCCGCCTGTCGGGCCGCCCGGTCCAGGTGCCCCAGGCCAAGGAGCTGGTGGCGCTGGGCGCTGCGGCGCAGGCGGCGGGCCTGCTGACCGGGGAGGATCCGGCCGCGGTCGCCCGGCGTTGGAACACCGCCGCGGGCCCGGTGCTGGAGGCCGTGGAGCGGGACGAGGCGACGTTGGCGAGGATCGCCGGGGTACTCTCCGACGCGGCCCCGCTGCTGGAGCGGAGCACCGACAGCTGAGGACGGGGGCATGACCGCACCGCTGTACGAGGCCCACCCGGCCGGCCCGGGGCGGGTGCTGCCCGACACCCAGCAGGGCATGCGCCGCCGCAACCTGGCCCGGGTGATGCACGCCGTCAGCGTCGAGGGACCGCTCTCCCGTGCCGCCGTGGCCTCGCACATCGGGCTGACCCGGGCCGCGGTTTCCACCCTCGTCGACGAGCTCATACGCACCGGGCTGCTCGAGGAGCTGGGCCCCGAGCGGCCCGGACGGGTGGGCCGTCCCGGCTCGGCGCTCGCCGTCAGCGGGCAGGGTCCCGCCGGCATCGGCGCCGAGATCGGTGTGGACCACCTCGCGGTCTGCGCGGTCGACCTGCGCGGACAGGTACGCGCGCGTGCCGTGCGGCACGGCGCGAACCGCGGCCGCTTGCCCGAGCCGGTGGTCGAGGAACTCACCGGGCTGGTACGTCGGGTGGTCGCCGAGGCGGAGGGCGAGGGGCTGTGGCCCGCGGGGCTCGCGGTGGCCGTGCCGGGCCTGGTGGCTCGCGACGCGCGCACCGTCGTACGCGCCCCGAACCTGGACTGGCACGACACCGACATCGGGGCGCTGCTGCCCGCCGACATCCCGCTGACCGTCGACAACGAGGCGAACTTCGGTGCGCTCGCCGAACTCTGGCTCGGTGAGCGCACCCCGCACGACTTCCTGCATGTGTCGGCGGAGATCGGTATCGGCGCGGCGGTCGTCGTGGCCGGGGGGCTGCTGCGGGGAACGCGTGGTTTCGCGGGCGAGTTGGGACATGTGCCGGTGCAGCCGGAGGGCCCCTGGTGCCCGTGCGGTGGGCGCGGCTGTCTGGAGCAGTACGCCGGTGAGGAGGCGGTGCTGCGCGCGGCGGGCCTGGAGCCGGGCGAGGACCGTGTCGGACTGCTGGCGGGCCGGGCCGCCGAGGGCGACGAGGCGGTACGAGGTGCGCTGCGCGACGCGGGCAGGGCGCTGGGCATCGCGCTGACCGGGGCGGTCAATCTGCTGGACCCGGAGAGCGTGGTGCTGGGCGGCGCCCTGGCCGGGCTCGCCCCGTGGCTGCTGCCGTCGCTGGAGGCCGAGTTGGACCGACGCACCGCGGGCCCGGCGTGTCCGGTGTCCGTGTCGCGGCTGGGCCCGGAAGGGCCGCTTCTCGGGGCGGCGCACTCGGTGGTGCGGGCGGTGCTGGACGACCCCGCAGTGGTGGCCGAACGGACCTGATCGCGGCACCCGCAGCGGTGGCTTGACGGGTCGGATCCGGCGCCCGCGCAGTTGTTCCGGATCAGCACCCGATTCCCGCCCTAGGCTTTCCCCGGCACCGGCCCGACCCGAGGAGCGCAACCGTGTTCGACCCCGCAGCTGAGCACCCGTACCCCGACAGCCACCGGTCGGACGCACCGCCCGCACCGCATCCGCTCCTCGCGCCCGTCCTCGGCCTCCTGGGCACGTGGCGGGGCCGGGGCGAGGGCGGTTACCCGACGCTCGACGGGGACTTCGCGTACGGGCAGGAGGTCGTCTTCAGCCATGACGGGCGGCCTTTCCTCCGCTATGAGGCCCGGGCGTGGCTGCTCGATGCCGAGGACGCGCCGCTGCGTCCGGCGGCCCGGGAGGGCGGCTGGTGGCGGCTTCAGCCCGACGGCCGGGTGGAGGCGCTGATCACCCAGCCCACGGGGATCGCGGAGATCGCCGTCGGCCAGGCGGGCAAGGGCTCGGTGGACCTCTCCACCCACAACGTGGCCCTCACCCCCACGGCGAAGGAGGTCACCGCCACCCGCCGCCGCTACACCCTCGCCGACGACGCCACCCTCACCTTCGCCTTCGACCTCGCGGCTGTCGGCCGGCCGTTGCAGCACCATCTCTCGGCAAGCCTGCGGCGTACGCGGTAGATCGCTTCAGCCGTCGGCTTCACCCGTACGGGTGGCCGGGTTTTCCACATTCGCGCCGTCGTCCACCGAAGCACGCTGCGCCCTTCTGCCCAACTCGTAAGCGCCGTACCGTGATTCACGCGAGGCACTCCCGAAGGTCGGGCGGTGTCGGGCAAGGCGGCGTGGATTAGGGGGATTCACATGTCGGGGGATGTGGCGGCGGTCGCAGGTCTCAGGCGCGACGCGATCGGGCTGCGCGAGGTGCTGTTCCAGAGCATCACGGCCATGGCGCCGGCCGCAGCCGTCGCCGCGTCCATTCCGTCGGGTGCGGCCTTCGCCGGCGGGAGTCTGCCGCTGGCCGTGCTGATCGCGCTGGTGGCCTGTCTGTTCACCGCCTCCTGCGTGGCCGAGCTGGCGCGTGAGCTCCCGGCGGCGGGCTCGGTGTCGACGTATGCGGCGCAGGGCCTGCATCCGGCGGTCGGCTTCCTCGTCGGCTGGGGCTATGTGTTCGTGGAGGCGCTGGTGCCGCCGCTGCTGCTTCTGCAGCTAGGCTTCACCACCGCGGGCACACTGCACCAGGAGTGGTCCTCGTATCCGGCGGACCTGTGGTGGCCTTGGGCGCTCGCGGGTGCGGCGATCATCGCGGCCGCGGGGTACTTCGGGGTGCGTGCCTCGGCCCGCTTCGGCACCGTCCTGGGCATCTTCGAGGTCCTGGTCTTCCTCGTGTTCGCCGTCTGGCTGATCGGCAAGGCAGGAGAGCACAACACCCTTTCCGTGTTCGGCACTTCGCACACGGCCGAGGGCTATCAAGGGGTCAGCGGGGTCTTTGCCGGGTCGGTGTACACAGTGCTGGCCTTCGCCGGGTTCGAGGCCGCGGCGCCGCTCGCCGAGGAGACGCGCAACCCGCGCCGAACCATGCACCGGGCAGTGCTCGGTGCGGCGCTCGGGATCGGCCTGTTCTACGTGGTCACGACCTACGCCATGACGGTGTACTTCGGACCGGACCGGTTCGCGAAGTTCGGGGCCTCCGGCGCTGCGTCCTGGGAGGGTGTGGCACGGACGTCCTTCGGCCTGTTCTGGGTGCTGGTGTTCCTGGCCGTGGTGAACTCGACGATCGCCAACGCCAACGCGTGCGCCAACGTCTCCACCCGGACCGCCTACGCCCTGGCCCGCATCCGCGTCCTGCCCCGCCTTCTCGCCGCGCTCCACCCCAGATACCGCTCCCCCGTCGTCGGAATCACCGTGCAGAGCGTGGTGGCGGTCGGTGCCGTGCTGGGGCTCGGCTTCGGATATGACCCGGTGACGGCCTTCCTGCTGCTCGCCACAGTGATCGTCACGGTCGTGATCGGCGTCTACATCGTCGTCAACCTCGCCTGCGCCGGCTATTTCCTGCGCCGCAGACGGGAGTTGCTCAAACCGGTACGGCATCTGCTGCTGCCGCTGCTCGGCATCGCCGCGTTCGTACCCGCGCTGCTGACCGCGGCGGGCCTGCCCGCCTTCGACTTCGTCACCGAGCTGACCGCACCGGTGTCCTACGCCGGACCGATCGTCGCCGTGTGGATGGCTGCCGGCGTCGTGGTGCTGCTGGTGCTGATGCGGCGCCATCCCGAGCGGATATCCGAGACCGCCCGCGTCCACCTCGACGACCCCTCACCCACCGATCCTGCGCAGAACGGAGCAGCACGCCGATGAGCGACCCCCGCATCCTGACCGTCCGGCCCGAGCCGGGCGAGTACGCCTGGACGTTCGGCGGCGCACCGCCCGTGGCACGCATCGCGCCCGGCACCGTCCTCGACCTGTACACCGAGGACTGCTTCGCCGGGCGGGTGCGCTCCGAGAAGGACCTGGTCTCCGAGGTGTGCGAGTTCCCCTTCCTCAATCCGCAGACCGGACCGTTCTACGTCGAGGGCGCCCAACCGGGCGACACCATCGCCGTGCACTTCGTGTCCGTGGAACCGGCCCGCGACTGGGCCGCGTCGACCACGGTCCCGCTGTTCGGCGCGCTCACCTCCACGCACACCACGGCGACACTCCAGCCGCCGCTGCCGGAGACAGTGTGGATCTGGCAGCTCGACCGCGCCCGCCGCACGGCGCTGTTCCGGGCGCACGACAGTGACATCGAGGCCGAGCTGCCCATGGACCCGATGCACGGCACCGTGGGCGTGGCCCCCGCCAACCTCGAGGTCCGTTCGGCCCTGGTGCCCGATGCGCACGGCGGCAACATGGACACGCCCGAGATGAGGGCCGGCGTCACCTGCTACCTCGGGGTGAATGTGGAGGGCGCGCTGCTTAGCCTAGGCGACGGGCATGCGCGGCAGGGCGAGGGCGAGACCTGCGGGGTCGCCGTGGAGTGCGCGATGAACACCATCGTGATCGTGGAACTGCTCAAGGACCTCGCCACTCCCTGGCCGCGCATCGAGTCGGACACGCACATCATCTCGACGGGCTCGGCCCGCCCGCTGGAGGACGCGTTCCGGATATCGCAGCTCGACCTGGTGCAGTGGTTGGTGCGCGACTACGGCTTCAGCGAGCTGGACGCCTACCAGTTCGCGACGCAGGCGGTCGAGTCGCCGCTGGCCAATGTGTGCGACACCAACTACACGTGCGTGGCCAAGATCCGCAAACAGTGGCTGCCCGCGCGCGAGACTCATCGCGGCGTGCACGCGCAGCTGCGCGAGATCGCGACGACTGTGCGGGGCTGAGCCTCCCCACTGATCGAAAGGCACGGCTTCATGGAAAGGGCAGGACCGAGCACATCGAGAAGGTGGTTCCTGAAGGGCGCCGCCCTGGCCGCCGTCCCGTACGCGTTACTTCCCGACGCGCGGGCCGGGGCGCAGGACCAGGCCGTCGACTACCCGGGCGCGGAGTGGCAGCCGGCGAGCAGGTCCAACTACACGGCATCGGACCGTCCCGCGTCCTATCCCCTCGACAGCGTGATCATCCATGTCACGCAGGAGACGTACGCCAAGACGCTCGCCATCTTCCAGAACCCGGAGAAGAAGGTGACTGCGCACTACCTGGTGCGCTCGGCGGACGGGCATGTGGCGCAGTGCGTACGCGAGGCCGACATCGCCTGGCACGCGGGCGACTGGGACCACAACACGCGCAGCATCGGCATCGAACACGAGGGCTGGGTGGGCCGGCCCGCATACTTCACCGACGCCCTGTACGAACAGTCGGCCAAGCTCACCGCGGCGATCTGCACCAAGTACGGCATCCCGAAGGACCGGGACCACATCATCGGGCACTACGAGGTGCCGGGGACCGACCACACCGACCCCGGACGCCACTGGGACTGGAGGCGCTACATAAGGCTTGTCGGCGTCGGCTGACCGCGACGGGAGGCGGTTGGCCCCGTCGGGAAGGCTGTCGGCCCGGTGGGCGGTCCGTCATTCGGGTGACCTGGTCGAAACGGTTGTCGGCGCGCGCACCGGGAGTGACGATGTCCTCAGCCGCATCACCTCTCGGGGAGGCCCAGTTGACCGATCCGTGGGTGGCCCTGGAGCCGGGGGCCGACCCTGCCGAGCACGCACGGATGCTGCGTCGCGCGCACGAGACGTTCACCGAGGCGGGCACGGTGACGCGTCCGGTGCGTTCGGTGGTGGCCGAGTCGTGGCGGCGCTCCGCCCGTGCCGGCGTGGGGCCCGACGGCACGGCGAGCGTGGAGCTGGTGGACGGAGACCTCGGCGCCTACCGGGCCGAGCATCCGCTGGCGCGGGTGATGCCCCTGTTCCGTGAACTGATGGGGACGTTCGCGGCCGACGGGGAGCATCTGCTCGCGGTGTGCGACGCCAGCGGCAGGCTGCTGTGGGTCGAGGGTCATCCGGCCACCCGGCGCAGTGCGGGGCGGATGAACTTCGTGCCGGGTGCCCGCTGGGCGGAGACGGCGATGGGCACCAACGCGCCGGGGACCGCGGTCGCCGTCGACCGGCCGGTGCAGGTCTTCGCGGCCGAGCACTTCATCCGGCAGGTGCAGCCCTGGACGTGCGCGGCGGCTCCGGTGCACGATCCGCGCACCGGGCGGGTGCTCGGCGCCGTGGACATCACCGGCGGTGACGGTCTCGCGCATCCGCACAGCCTGGGCTTCGTCCAGGCGGTCGCGCGTGCCGCCGAGTCACAGCTGGCGCTGCTCACCCCGGAGCGGCCCGCCACCGACACGCCCGAGTTGACGGCGCTGGGCCGGGACGAGGCGCACCTTCTCACCGGCGGGCGCAGGATCAGGCTCAGCCGTCGGCACAGCGAGATCCTCGTCCTGCTGGCCCGGCATCCGGAGGGGCTGACCGGCGACGAGCTGCTGTGCGCGCTGTACGAGGACGAGTCGGTGACGCCGGTGACGCTGCGCGCCGAACTGGCGCGGCTGCGCAGGGTGCTGGGCCCAGGGCTGCTGGCCTCGCGCCCGTACCGGCTGACCGTGCCCGTCGAGTGCGACGTGTCCGTCGTCGAGCGGCGGCTGGAGACCGGAGCGGTCACGGCGGCCGCGACGGCGTACGCGGGTCCGCTGCTGCCAGGCTCCCAGGCCCCGGCGGTGGTGCGGCTCAGGCACCGACTCGCCGACGCCCTGCGTACGGCACTGATCGCCCGCCGCGACCCCGACCTGCTGGCCGACTGGGCGCACGCACCGTGGGGCGAGGACGATCTCGATGTGTGGCGTGCTCTCGCCACGGTCCGGCCGACGGCGACGGTCCGGGCCCGACTGGCCGCGCTGGAGGCCGAGTTGACCTCACCGGCCACCTGGCCCGGAACCACCGGCCGCCGGGCAACCACGGCGACGTAGCGCCGCCGACGCCCGCCCCTGATCGCCCCCGAGCCGCACTGAACGCGCCGGAGGACAACCGACCGCACCAGCCACCGGCCCCGGCACGACCGGCCACCGGGAACACACCGCAACCCAGCGCCGCCGGCGCACGACCCTGATCATCCGCCGCGCTCCGGCAGCCATCCCGGCGCGGCGGTCGGGAAGCCGTACCGGCGTGGGCCCCGCGTGGGTTCCCGGCGCTCTCGGCAACGTAGTTGCAACGTCGCTGTCCCTAGTCTCCCGGCGGGAGCTGCCCAACGGCGGGCAGCGCTTCGAGGGAGGCAGAGCAGTATGACCCGTTACGCGGCGCCCGGCACCGAGGGCGCGATCGTCTCCTATCAGGCGCGCTACGACCACTTCATCGGGGGCGAGTACGTGCCGCCGGCCCGCGGACAGTACTTCGAGAACCCGTCGCCGGTGAACGGGCAGCCGTTCACGGAGGTCGCGCGCGGCACGGCGGAGGACGTGGAGCGGGCGCTGGACGCTGCGCACGCGGCCGCTCCCGGGTGGGGCCGCACGTCGGTGACCGAGCGATCCGACATCCTGCTGAAGATCGCCGACCGGATGGCGGCCAACCTCGAGAAGCTGGCCGTCGCCGAGAGCTGGGAGAACGGCAAGGCGGTGCGTGAGACGCTGGCCGCCGACATCCCCCTTGCCATCGACCACTTCCGCTACTTCGCGGGCGCGATCCGTGCGCAGGAGGGCTCGCTCGGCGAGGTCGACGACGACACCGTGGCGTACCACTTCCACGAGCCGCTCGGCGTCGTCGCGCAGATCATCCCGTGGAACTTCCCGATCCTGATGGCGGTGTGGAAGCTCGCACCGGCCCTCGCCGCGGGCAACGCGGTCGTCATCAAGCCCGCCGAGCAGACCCCGGCGTCCATCCACTACTGGATGAGCCTGATCGCGGACCTGTTGCCGCCGGGCGTGGTGAACATCGTCAACGGCTTCGGCGTGGAGGCGGGCAAGCCGCTCGCGTCGAGCCCGCGGGTGGCGAAGGTGGCGTTCACCGGTGAGACCACGACGGGGCGGCTGATCATGCAGTACGCCTCGGAGAACATCAAGCCGGTCACCCTGGAGCTCGGCGGCAAGTCGCCCAACATCTTCTTCGACGACGTCTGGGCGCACGACGACGACTTCCGGGACAAGGCCCTGGAGGGCTTCACCATGTTCGCGCTCAACCAGGGCGAGGTGTGCACCTGCCCGTCCCGGGCGCTCGTGCAGCGCGGCAACTACGCCGAGTTCCTCGAAGCGGCGGTCGCCCGCACCGAGCTGATCAAGCCCGGCCACCCCCTCGACACCGACACGATGATCGGCGCCCAGGCCTCCAACGACCAGCTGGAGAAGATCCTCTCCTACCTCGACATCGGCCGCCAGGAGGGCGCCCGCGTCCTCACGGGCGGTGAACGCATCGAGTACGACGGCGAGCTGAAGGGCGGCTACTACGTCCAGCCCACCATCTTCGAGGGTGACAACCGCATGCGGATCTTCCAGGAGGAGATCTTCGGCCCGGTGGTCTCCGTGACGTCCTTCGACGACTTCGACGACGCCATCAAGATCGCCAACGACACGCTGTACGGCCTCGGTGCGGGCGTGTGGACGCGGGACATCAACACCGCGTACCGGGCAGGCCGGGCGATCCAGGCGGGCCGCGTCTGGACGAACTGCTACCACGCCTATCCGGCGCACGCGGCCTTCGGCGGCTACAAGCAGTCCGGGATCGGGCGCGAGACGCACAAGATGATGCTGGAGCACTACCAGCAGACCAAGAACCTCCTGGTGTCGTACAGCCCGAAGAAGCTGGGCTTCTTCTAAACGCACGAAAAAAGGCGCCTGACCTGGGCCTTTGCCCGTCAGGCGCCTTTCCCTCGACCCTGTCCCGCTCGGAAACACGATTCTGGACGCCATCTGCAAGCTTCTCCGACCAGAGCCCGCACAGCACTGGGACGATCCTTCGATGGTGCTGTCGATCGTCACCGCGCTCGTCCGGCACCTGGTCATGGTGCCCACCGCAGTGCTGCGCAGCCGCGTGGCCAAGGACGCGGAGGTGTTGGCGCTCCGGCACGAGAACGCCGTGCTGCGCCGTCAGGTCGCGCGCGTCAGGTACGAGCTGGCCGATCGGATCTGGCTGGCCGCGCTGTCGCGATTGGTCCCTCGCGAGCGGTGGCGCGAGGCCTTCGCGGTCACTCCGACCACGCTGTTGCGCTGGCACCGGGAACTCCTCAAGCGCAAATGGACGTTCGCCCAGCACCGCGGTCGCCCCGGTCGCCCCTCCACCGCACCGAGCATCAAGCAGCTCATCGTGCGCCTGGCCCGCGAGAACAGCGCTTGGGGCCACCGCCGAATACAGGGCGAACTCGCCCGCCTCGGCTACTCGATCGCCCCATCCACGGTCTGGGAGATCCTGCACGCTGCCGGCATCGACCCGGCCCCGCAGCGATCCGGCCCGACTTGGCGCCAGTTCCTGTCCGCCCAGGCCCACGGCATCATCGCTGCCGACTTCCTGCACGTCGACACCGTCTCGCTCAAGCGCCTGTACACCCTGATCTTCATCAAGCACGGCACTCGCCGCGTGCACCTCGCCGGCGTCACCGCCCACCCCACGGCCGAGTGGACCACCCAGCAAGCAAGGAACCTCGCCATGACGATGGGGTGCCGGACGGACTCGCCACGCTTCCTGCTCCGGGACCGGGACACGAAGTACACCAGGTCCTTCGACGCCGTCTTCGAGGCAGACGACGTGGAGATCCTGCTCAGCCCACCCCGAGCACCCAGAGCGAACGCGATCTACGAGGGAGCCGTGGGCACCCTACGCCGCGAGATCCTCGACCGGATCCTCATCTACGACGAGGCTCACGCCCACGCAGTGCTCACCGCCTACATCAGGCACTATAACCAGCACCGCCCCCACCAGTCCCGACAGCAACTACCCCCGGGCAGCACCGAACCACCCGCCCCGGCCACCGTTACAAACCTCCAGACCCACCGCATCCGGCGACAACCCGCCCTCGGTGGCCTGATCAACGAATACCGCCATACTGCCTCGCATCGCCGCAGCACACAGGACTGAATCGCATTTCCGAGCGGCACACCCGAGGCCAGGACCGTCCTGGTCGGCCCGTCGGCCCCGAGGCGCCGAAACCGTCAGGTGGTACTGCTGGTCTCAGCCTCGCGTCTGGTGGCGTCGGGTTCCCGCAGAGGACCATGAAGATCCGAGCCCGGAGCCCCCCACCTGGGCAGGGCACGGGCACGGCACGCCGCGCGCTGCCCGGCTCGCAGACCGTCCACCCCCTCCCCCGCCGGAGAGACAATGGCTGACACAGCCGGATTCAACGAACGCAATATCGAGGAGTTCCGCGCGAACCATGGACAGTTGGGTGGGGGGTTCGCCGGGGCCCCGGTGCTGTTGTTGCACACCGTAGGGGCGCGCTCGGGCGTGGCCCGGGTGAATCCGATGATGTACCTGGCCGATCAGGGCCGTTATCTGGTCTTCGCCTCCAAGGCGGGCTCCGACCGTAATCCGGACTGGTACCACAACCTCCTCGCGCATCCCGAGGTCCGGGTCGAGGTGGGTGACGACGAAATCGCCGTACGAGCAGAGGAGTTGCGCGGCGCCGAACGCGACACCGCGTTCGCGGAGCAGGCCCGCCGTCACCCGGGCTTCGCCGCTTACCAGCGCAAGACGCGACGAGTGATCCCCGTCCTCGCGCTCATTCCCACCGGCGAGGGCACAGCGCCCGCCGATCGCACAGGACGGACATCGTCGTGAGCATGCCCTATCTCGCTCAGCCCGACCAGCAGCAGAAACTCGAATGGCTCGACGGAGGCCAGTTCGCCGTACTCCTGGACAGCGCGGCCACCGAGGGCCAGTTGACCGTCGGGCGGTTCAGCGTCGCCAAGGGCGAGGCGCCGCCCTACCACATGCACACCCGCGAGGACGAGATCTTCATGCTCATCAAGGGCACCGCGCTGCTGTGGTCGGACGACCAGGAGATGGAACTGTCGGAGGGCGGCATCGTCTACCTGCCCAGGAACGTCCCGCACGGCTACCGGATCACCTCGGACACCGCGGACCTGTTGATGATCTGCACTCCGGGCGGTATCGAGGGCATGTTCCGGCACGCCGGACGCGACCTGTCGGCCCCTCGGCCCGAAGGATTCGAGATCTCCAAGGACCGGATGGCCGAGGCCGCCGACCTGTACGGACAGATCGTCCTCGGCCCGCCGCGCTGAGCGCCGGCACCCCAACGCTCCCCCCGCGCATCCACCCCGTACGAAAGGCACCGCCATGTCCGGGCAACAACGCCGCGCCCTCGACGAGATGCTCCGCCACGCACCGCTCGACGTCGGAGGCGACGTGACCGAAGCGCGCGCCGTCTTCCACGAGATGATGACCTCGATACCGCTGCCTGCGGATGTCACGACCGCCCCCGGGCACCTCCGCGGCGTGCCCGTCATCACCGTCGACACACCCGGCAGCGATCCGTCCCGCGTGCTGCTGTACTTCCACGGCGGTGCGTACGCCATAGGTTCCGCGGCCGACGCGGCGGGCCTGGCCGCGGACGTGTCCCGGCGCTGCGGTGCCCGTGCCGTCTGCGTCGACTACCGGCTGGCCCCCGAGCACCCGTTCCCCGCTGCCGTCGAGGACGCGGTGGCCGCGTACCGCGCGCTGCTCGACCAGGCGATCCCCGCCGACCGGATCGCCTTCGTCGGCGAGTCCGCGGGCGGCGGCCTGACCGTCGCAACGCTGGTCGCGGCCAGGGAGGCGGGCCTGCCCCAGCCTGCGTCGGCCACGGTGTTCTCGCCCTGGGCCGACCTCACTGTGTCCGGCGCCAGCGCGACGGGCAAGGCCCGTCTGGACCCCGCGCTGACCCCGCAGGCCCTGCGTACCCGCGCCCGCGACTACCTCGCTCGGACGCCCGGCACCGAACCGCTGGCCAGCCCCGTCTTCGCCGACCTCGCGGGCCTGCCTCCGCTACTCATCCAAGTGGGCTCGCACGAGATCCTGCTGGACGACGCCGTACGACTGGCCGGACGCGCCGCCGACCACGACGTACCCGTCGCACTCCAGGTCTGGCCCCAAGTCCCCCACGTCTTCCAGGCGTTCGCCGCCCTGCTCGACGAAGCCGACGAGGCACTGGGCTCCGCCGCCGCCTTCACCCGGGCCCACTGGGCCCGTGCCGCGAAAGCCGCCGAAGGCACCGCACCCGACGCCACGCCGGACGCCGCGCTCCAGCCGTGACAGCGATCGCCCAGCACACCTCGCAAGAACCTGGAGCACCATCGTCATGGTCGATGTGAACGTGGAGCCCTTCGAGACCGAGGTTCGCACCCGCGCCGGAGATCTCGTCCGCGCCGACGTCTACCTTCCCGCCGACAGCGAGGGGCCGTTCCCGGTCGTCCTCGGCGCCTCCCCCTACCAGAAGGCACTGCGGCACCTGCCGCCGCACCCCGTGTTCCCGTTCATCGAGTACGGCCCCATCCAGCTCTACCTCGACCACGGCTACGCCTACGTCGCCATGGACGTGCCCGGCACCGGCCGCTCCGAGGGCACCTGGGACCCGGTGTCGCGCGGTGAGGGCGAGGCCATCCACGACATGATCGAGCACATCGCGGCCGAGGCATGGTCCACCGGCGCGATCGGCATGATCGGCATGTCCCACTACTGCTGGAGCCAGTGGAACGCCGCCCGCACCCGCCCGCCGCACCTGCGGACGATCGTCGCGTACGACGGCGCCACCGACATGTACCGCGACTGGATGTACCAAGGCGGCATACCGGTGCAGGGCTTCCTGAGCACCTGGCTCTTCGGCTCGGTGCTGGTCCAGCACCAGATCGACGGCATCGACTTCCGCATCGGCGACAAGCAGGACTTCGTCTACGACGTCCTCTCCCATCCCCTGGACGACGAGTGGCAGCGTCGCCGCTCACCGTTCTGGGAACTGCCAAAGATCGAGATACCCGTGTTCTCCATCGGAGTGTGGGGCAAGGCCGCGCTGCACCTGCGCGGCAACTTCTACGGGTTCGAACGCGTGCGAGGTCCCAGGAAACTGCTGGTGACCCACCCCGACAGCTTCGCCGCCGCGCAGCGGTACTACTTCGACGAGGACTTCCACCGCACCGAACTGCTGCCCTGGTACGACCACCATCTCAAGGGCGCCGACAACGGCGCGATGGACAAGCCCGACGTCCGCTTCTACGTCAACGGCGAGGACACCTACCGCTCGGCGTCCTCCTGGCCGCCCCCGGACGTGCGGACCAGCACCTTCCACCTCGCGGGCGAGCAGAGCGGTGCCGTCCGCTCCCTCAACGACGGGACGCTCACCGAGACCGGGCCGGCCTCGGACCGGGCGTCCACCTCCTGGTCGTACCCGGACCCGGAATGGATGGCCGGCGTCACGGTCTTCGACAAGAACGGCGTCCCCGACCATGTCGCACGCGTCAACACCTTCACCACCGCGCCCATGACCGAGGACCGTGAGTTCACCGGCCACGCCACGCTGACGCTGTACGCCTCCACGGACCAGGCCGACATGGTCGTCATCGTCAAGCTCTCCCTCATACCCGGCGACCCCGGAACCGGGTCGCCGATCAAGGTCAGCCAGGGCTGGCTGCGGGCCTCCCACCGTGCCGAGGACCCGGAACTCACCAGCGACATGCGCCCGTTCCACCTGCACAACGCCCTGGAGCCGGTGGAGCCCGGGAAGGTCTACGAACTCCACATCGAGATGCTGCCGCTGTCGTTCCTCGCCCGTGCGGGCGACCGCATCCGGCTGGAGATCACCAACCAGGACTCACTGATCACCGACGCCCCCATGACCCACTTCTACGGCCAGAAAGCCGGGACCGACACCTACCACCACGACCGGTCGCACCCCTCGGCGCTGCACCTGCACGAACGCCCGCGCCCCCGGTAGGGCCGTACCGGGGGCGCCGCCAGACCTCCCCGACCCTCCCCGGCTTTACCCAGAAGTGAGAAGGGAGGCCCTGTCCGGGCTGGGAATTCGAACGATGATGATCGCATGGCATCGACGAACCACTTCGGCGTCGCCCTGCGAGGCTGGCGGGAGCGCCTTTCGCCCCTGGCGAGCGGACTGGAGACCGACGCCGCCCGGCGCATTCCCGGTCTGCGTCGCGAGGAACTGGCCCGGCTGGCCGGTCTGTCGGTCGACTACGTGGTGCGGCTCGAACAGGGCCGCGCCCGCAATCCCTCCGCCCAGGTCGTCACCGCCCTGGCCAGGGCCCTGCGGCTGGACACGTCCGAGCGCGACCACCTGTTCCGCTGCGCCAGTCTCGCGCCGCCCGCCGGCGGCGGCGTACCGCTGCACGTGCCGCCGAGGGTGCATCGGCTCGTCCGGCAACTGAGCGATGCGCCGGTCGCGATCTACGCCGCCGACTGGACGCTGGTCAGCTGGAACCGGATGTGGACCACCACCGTGGGCGACCCCCGTACCTACGGCTGGGACCAGGGCAATCTCGTCGCCGGGATGTTCCGTTCCAGCGGCGGTCACCGGGTCGATTCCATCGCCGCCTGGCCGATACGCTCCTGGGCGGGCGACGAGGCCGAGGAGGAGTCCCTCGTGGCCGACCTGCGGGTCACGGCAGCGGTCTACCCCCACGACGCCCGTCTCACCGCACTCGTCGACCGGCTACTGCACACCAGCTCCCGCTTCGCCCGCCTGTGGTCCAACGGGACCGCAGGCCTCCACGGCGGCGACCGCAAGACCATCGAGCACCCCCTGGTCGGTGATCTGGCCCTCGACCTCGACGTACTCATGGTCCCTGGCTCCGACCTCCGTATCGTCACCTACTCGGCCGACAACGGAACCGACGACGCCGAGAAACTGGACCACCTGCGCAGTCCCTGACCCGGTGCACCATCGGCCGGGACGGCTCGGCCGCCCGGACACGGCCGCGCCGTCCCGGCCCCTGTACGGCCCCTGGGTCTTGGCATCGCCCCTCAGGGGAACCGCCCGGACTGCTACCGGCAACCTCGATCATCTGCCCTGCCGCAGGTCAGACGGGTTACAACTCCCCTGAGCACCGCCGGCCTCCTAAACTCGCGCGCAGCGGATTCAGTCCGTTCAGGCGAAGTTGACGATCCAACAGGACAAAATGAACGTTTCCGCAGTTCAGAGGCCTGCGCTGGTGGGGCGGGTGGGACTCGAACCCACGGCCGACGGATTATGAGTCCGCTGCTCGACTAACGGCGGGGTTCGCTTCCTTTACGCTCTTCGGCTGCCGACGACGTCCGGAGGTCCACTACTGGACCGAACGATGTCTTTGCTACGCCCCCTTCGAAGCTTGACTACCAGCGGCAGCTGCGTCGGTGAACGACGCGTATGGAGAAGGCCGAGAGGTAGCCCGGGTCACTCATCCGAGACCAAGATCCGGGCCATCCGCGGACCACGTTCTCACCCGCCCACCAGCACCGGACCGTCACCGCAGGTCAGCGAGGGGACTACTTGTGTACCACCAAGAGACCAAGAACCTGCTGGTTTCATACAGCCCGAAGAAGCTTGGGTTCTTCTAGAGCCTGAAGTCGGTTGCCTGGAGGCGTCGTTGTGCTCCAGGCAACCGCTGCTCGCGGCGAGAACGGGCCTGCCGACGTGCACGAGCTGCCGAAGACCGCGAAGAGGGTGCCGCGTGCGACCTCTGAGTCCTCGACTACATCGGCGAGACGCCTGTGGTCCTGGGCATCGCCGCGTGGCACCGGGGGCGATCCCCGGCCGGGGCACAGACTCCTGTTGATGCTCGGGGCGGACTCGGAGGGTCACACGGTGGTGGGGATGACGATCATCCGGGTCACCGACCCGTCCTCGCCGACCACGTCGCGCACGTCGCGGAAGCCCAACCGCCGGCACATGGTGAGGCTCGCCGTGTTCTCGGCGCCCACCATGCCGTAGGCCTCCTTCAGCCCGAGGTTGTCGGCGGCGTGACGCAGTAGGCCGCGTATGACCTCGGTGCCGAACCCCTGTCCCCAGTAGTCGGGGGCGAGGGCGACGATGAGTTCGTGCCCGTCGACGTTGCCGGTCTTCTTCACCTCCGCATGGCCGATGTACACGCCCTGACACCACACGCCCCACACGTCGAAGCGGTGCGTGGGGTACACGTCGGCGAGGATGGCCCTGAACAAGGCGCGCAGGTCGGCCTCGGGCACCTGGTCCTGCCCCATCCAACGGCACACCTCCTCTGTGCGCAGCAGGGCGACGAAGTGGTCCTCGTCCTCGGGACGGTAGGGCTTGAACTCCAGCCGTTCGGTACTCAGGGCAGGTGTCATCGACAAGTTCCTCCGGCGTGCGGCGGATGATGTGGCCCTGCCCCGCGGGGCGGGTCGGGGCAGGGCAGGTGCGGGCGGCGAGTGGTGCTCGGGCGGCGGGCCGTCCTTGGCGAGGGGGTGGTGTCCGCGGTCCCGTCGGTCGGACACCGTCCCGGAACGGTGAGCGCGGTGGCGTCAGGCCTGCGCGTTCTGCATCCGCTCGCGCAGGCTGCGCGGGCGCATGTCGGTCCATACCTCGTCGACGTAGGCGGAGCACTCCTCCTCGGTGCCCTCCTTGCCGACGGGCTGCCAGCCCGCGGGCACCGTCACGTCGACCGGCCAGAGGGAGTACTGGTCCTCGTCGTTGCGTAGCACCTGGTAGCGGGTGTTCTCGTCCATGTCGCGTGCTCCCGTCGTGGATGGATTCGTCCGGCCGACCGCCGTCGGCGGCCGGTCTGGCTGCAGACGCTCAAGGCGCTGGGGGTCCCCGCGCGCCGCAAGGGGGCGTGGTCACAGGCTCTCCCTGGCCTGCCGGGAGATGTGGCGCAGCGCTGCGGCGAACTCCGCGGCGACGCGCCGCACGGTCGCCGTGTCGTACGTGCCGGGACGGTGGTGCCAGGTGAAGGCGAGGCGGCCGTCCCGGACCGCGCCGACCACCTCCAGCGGGTGCGATCCGCTGTCCCGGGGGTCGTGGTCCTGGCCGAAGGAGCCGTGCTCGGCGCGCACCAGTCCACCGCCGGAGGCGGCGGGGCGGGCGTCCCACTGGCCGAGGTAGTTGAAGACCACCTGCCCGTGGGCCGCGGCGCCGAGCCGCTCGCGCACCTCGGGCGGCCCGAAGGTGCGCAGGGCTCCGAAGCCCAGTCCGTTGCCGGGCACGGAGCGCAGCTGACGGCGCACCGCTTTGACCAGGGCACGCCAGTTCCGGTCGGGACCGAGGTGGTCCGGTTCGGGCACCTGGAGGGCAACCGGGTGGATGGTGGTGAACCAGCCGACCGTCCTGGACAGATCCACGTCGTCGAGCAGGTCTTCGCGGCCGTGCCCTTCGAGGTCCAGGCGGACTCGGTCGCTTCCGGTCCAGCGCGCCAGCGCCAGGGCCAGGGCGGCCAGCAGAACGTCGTTGACGCGGGTGCGGTAGGCGGCCGGCGCGGCCCGCAGCAGTGCTGACGTGTCCTCCTCTCCCAGTTCGACGGTGAGCGTGCCTTCCTCCTGCGCCTGCGCGCCGGGCGCGGAGGCGATCGGCAGCCGGCCGGCGGTCACGGCCTCCTCCCAGTAGGGCAGTTCGTGGTCCAGGCCGCCGTCGGCGACGTGGGCGGCGAGTCTGCGTGCCCAGTCGCGGAAGGAGGTGGTGCGCTCCCCCAGGCTGACGGGTTCACCGCGTGCCGCCTGGCGGTAGGCGGCCTCCAGGTCGTCGGCGAGGATCCGCCAGGACACGGCGTCCACGACCAGGTGGTGCGCGATCAGGAGGAGGAAGGCCGAACCGTCGCCCTCTCCCGCGCCCGCAGCCGCCGTGGTTCCGCCCGCCCCCGCGCCGGTGAACAGCGCCGCCCTCAGCAGCGGGCCCCGGGCCAGGTCGAAGCCGCTGTGCAGGGCGTCGGCGGCCTTCTGCATGGCCGTGTCGGCCTCGTCGGCGGACAGGCCCGTCAGGTCGTGCCGGACGAGGGGCGCCTGGGTCTTTCCCGGCGGCGGGTTGAACTGGTGCCAGCCGTCGGAGTCCTTGGTGAAGCGCATGCGCAGCGCGTCATGGTGTTCCAGCAGGGCGTTCAGGGCGGCGGTGAGGGCGGCCGGGTCGGGCGCGCCGTCGAGTTCCAGCAGCGTCGACTGGTTGAAGTGGGTGTGGTCGGCGCGCGGTGTCGTCAGGAACCACTCCTGGATCGGGGTGAGAGGCACCGCGCCGGTCACCGGTCCGTCACCGGTGTGCTTGGGCGCGGTGCCGGCGACGGTGGCCAGTTCGGCGACGGTCTGGTGGGTGAACAGGTCCCTGGTGGCCAGGTGCAGGCCCTCGCGCCGCAGCCTGGATACCACCTGCATGCTCAGGATCGAGTCGCCGCCGAGGTGGAAGAAGTTGTCGTCCACGCCGATGTCCTCCACGCCGAGGACGTCGGTCCAGACCCGGGCGATGCGGTGCTCGGTGTCGGTCCGGGGTGCGGTGCGCGGGCCGGTGGCGGTGTGCGCGGGGCCGGGTGCGGGCAGGGCCCGCCGGTCCGTCTTGCCGTTGGGGGTCAGCGGCAGCCGCTCCAGCGGAACGTACACGGCCGGGACCATGTGCGGGGGCAGCAGCGTGGCCAGGTGCTCGCGCAGGGCGGCGACGGGCAGCCCGCCGACGTCACCGTCGGCGGGGACGACGTACGCCACCAGCCGCCCGGGACCTTTGGACGGTTGTCCGTCGGGGCCGTCGGCGCGTACGACGACCACCGCGTCGCGCACGTGCGGGCTGCGGCGCAACGCGCTCTGCGTCTCGCCCGGCTCGATCCGGAAGCCACGCAGTTTGATCTGGTCGTCCGCACGTCCGACGAAGCGCAGTTCGCCGTCGGCGCCCCAGCGCACCAGGTCACCGGTGCGGTACATCCGGTCGCCCGCCGCACCGAACGGGTCGGCGACGAACCGCCGGGCGGTCAGGCCCGGCCGGCCGAGGTAGCCGCGGGCCAGGCCCGGCCCCGCCACGTACAGTTCCCCGGTCACGCCGGGCGGAACGGGGCGCAGGGCCGCGTCCAGGACGTAGACGCGGGTGGCGCCGGCCGGGCGGCCGATCGGCGGGGCGTCGCCTCCTGGGCTCAGTGGGCCGGTCCAGGTGGCGACCACGGTGGCCTCGGTGGGCCCGTAGGAGTTGATCATCCGGCGGCCGGGCGCCCACCGTTCCACGAGGTCGGACGGGCACGCCTCGGCGCCCACGATCAGGGTGCGCAGGTGCGGCAGGGCTTTGGAGGTCTCCGGCTCCACGGTGGCCAGAGCGGCCGGCGGGACGAGGGTGTGGCTGATGCGGCGTTCGGCGAGTACCTGGGCCAGCCGCTCGCCGACCAGCGGTCCTTCCTCCCCCGTCACCAGGGCGGCACCGCTGAGCAGGGAGACGCACAGTTCGAGTACGGAGGCGTCGAAGCTGGGTGACGCGAACTGGAGCACCCGGTCGCCGGGGCCCGCCGCGTATCGCCGCGCGGCGGCTGTGGCGAAGCCCGCCAGGCCCCGGTGCGTCACCACGACTCCCTTCGGGGTCCCGGTGGAGCCGGAGGTGTAGATGACGTAGGCCGGATGGTCGGCGGTGAGGGCAGTGGTGCGGTCCGCGTCGGTGGGCGCGGTGTCCGGGCCGCCCACCGCCCAGACGTCCGCCGGGTCGGCGAGGACCACGCGGGCGCCCGCGTCACGCACCATGAACTCCCGCCGCTGCTCGGGATAGTCGGGGTCCACGGGCAGGAAGGCGCCGCCCGCCTTGGCGACGGCGAGCTGCGCCACCACCGTCTCGGCGGCTCGGGGCAGGGCCAGGGCGACGATCTCCTCGGGTCCGACCCCGCGGGCGATCAGCCGGTGGGCGAGCCGGTTGGCGGCGCGGTCCACGTCCGCGTACGACAACTGCCGTTCCCCGTCCACAAGAGCGACGGCGTCGGGTGTGCCGGTCACCTGCCGCTCGAACAGCTCCGGCAGTGTCGCCGCCGGTACCGGCCGGGCCGTGCCCCGGCCCCGGCCCCGCTCCAGGAGGGCCTTGAGTTCCTCGTCGGAGGCGAGCGGCAGGGCGCCGAGGGGGCGGTGCGGGTCGTCGGCCACGGCGGTCAGCAGCGTGGCGAGCTGGTCGGCCATGTGCCCGGCCGTGGCCGCGTCGAACAGGTCGGTGTTGTAGGTGAGCAGACCGTCCAGGGCGCCGGAGTCCGTCTCGGCGAACTCCAGGGTGAGGTCGAACGCGGCGTGCTCGAGCTCCGTCTCGACGGCGGCCACCTCAAGGCCCGGCAGGTCCAGGCCGGCCGCCGGGATGTTCTGCAGGACGACCATCACCTGGAAGAGCGGGGTGCGGCTGGTGTCGCGCACCGGTCGCACCTCGTCCACCACCTGCTCGAACGGCACCTCCTGGTGGGCGAAGGCGTCCAGTACGGTCCGCCGGACGTCGTCGAGGAACTCGGGGAAGGGACGGTCGGCGTCGACGTGCGAGCGCAGCACCAGGGTGTTGACGAAGAACCCGATCAGCTGCTGGATCTCGGCCTGTTCGCGGCCGGAGGTGACGGTGCCGACGGCGATGTCCCGGCCGCCGCTCAGCCGGGCGAGGAAGGTCTGGGCGGCGGCGACCAGGGTGGTGAAGAGGGTGGCTCCGCGGTCCCGGCCGACCTGCGCGAGACGGCGGGCGGTGCGGGGCGGCAGGGTCAGCCGGGCGGTCGCCCCGGACCGGGTGCGGACCGGCGGGCGCGGCCGGTCGGTGGGCAGCTCCAGCGGCTCGATGTTCGCCAACTGTGCTTTCCAGTAGGCCAGTTGTTGTTCACCGGCACTCGTGGTGCGCTGCCATTGCGCGTAGTCGGCGTACTGGACCGGCAGTGCCGGCAGAGGCCCGGTGGCCGGGTCGAGCTCGGCCCGGTACAGGTGGGCGAGGTCGCCGGTGAGGACGGCGGTCGACCAGCCGTCGGTGATGATGTGGTGCAGTGAGAGGGCCAGGACGTGGTCGTCGTCGGCCAGGCGTATCAGGCCGGTGCGCAGCAGCGGACCTTCACGCAGGTCGAACGGGCGAGCGCGGTCTGCCGCGAGCAGTTCCTCCAGGCGGGCCGTGCGGTCGTCCTCGGGCAGCCCGGACAGGTCGTCGAGTGGCAGCGGCACCGGGCGCGGCGGGTGGACGATCTGGACTCCCTGGCCGTCCACCGTGTCGAAGGTGGTGCGCAGCGACTCGTGCCGGGCCACCAGCTTGCCCAGGGCCGCCGTGAGGGCGCGGATGTCGAGCCGGCCGCGCAGGCGCAGTGCCAGGGCGGTGACGTACTCGGTGCCGCCGGGCGCGAACTCCTCCAGGAACCACAGGCGTTGCTGCGCGTACGACATCGGCGCCGCCGCTTCCCGGGCCACCGGCACGATCGCGGGAGCGGTCCCGTCGGCGGTCCGGTCGCCGGTGAGCAGCGCGGCGAGCGCGGCGGGCGTCGGGTGGGTGAACACCGCGCGTGGGGAGAGCGTGGTGCCGAACTCCTCGGCCAGGCGGGAGGCGAGGCGGATGCTGAGGATGGAGTCGCCGCCCAGCGCGAAGAAGTCGTCCTCCACGCCCGGGGGTGGTCCGCCGAGCACGTCCGCGAAGACGTCGACGGTACGGCGTTCGGCCCCGGTGCGCGGCACGCTGCCCTCGCCCTGTGCCGCGTCGGTGTCCGGCTCCGGTGCCGGGAGCGCTGCCTGGTCCACCTTGCCGTTGCCGCTCAGCGGGAGCTCCGCCAGCGCGACGAACGCGGAGGGCACCAGGTAGTCGGGAAGCGTGCGTCGTGCGTACGCGCGCAGCTCTTCGGGGTCGTCCCCGGCCGGGCCCACGACGTAGGCGACCAGGCGGCGGGCGCCGGGCCGGTCCTCGCGGGCCACCACGGCCACGTCCGCGACACCGGGGTGGGCCGCCAGCGCTGCCGCCGCCTCGCCGGGTTCCACCCGGAAACCGCGGATCTTCACCTGGTCGTCGGCGCGGCCGAGGAACTCGACGGTGCCGTCCGGGCGGCGCCGGGCCAGGTCTCCGGTGCGGTACATGCGGGCGCCGGGCGGCCCGGCGGGGTCCGCGAGGAAACGGCGGGCGGTCTCGCCGGGGCGGCCCAGGTAGCCGCGCGCCACGCCTTCGCCGGCCACGTACAGCTCGCCCGCGCAGCCCGGCGGAACGGGACGCATCCGCGCGTCCAGGACGTGGACGCGCTTGTCGTCGAGCGGCCGGCCGACGGGCACGGTCGCGGGTACGGCCGCCGCGTCCGTGAGGGCGTGGGAGGTGGCGAAGGTCGTGGTCTCGGTCGGGCCGTAGCCGTCCACCACGGTCAGGCCGGGGCAGGCGGCCAGCACCCGGCGTACGGCCGCCGCGGGGACCACGTCACCGCCGGTCCACACCTGGCGCAGGCCCGCGAAGCAGTCGGGCGCGTCCTGGGCCAGGAGGCGGAAGAGGCCCGCCGTCAGCCACAGGGCGGTCAGCCCGCTCTCGCCATGCGACGCCGTGCCACCGGTCAGCCGCCGCAGCAGGCCCGCCTCCACCGTCTCCCCGGGGGCCACGACCACGCAGCCACCGGTCAGCAGGGGCGCCCACACCTCGAAGGTGGCCGCGTCGAACGCGACCGGCGAGTGCAGCAGCACGCGGGCGCACACCCCGTCGGCGAATCGGCTGTCCGTGGCCAGCGAGACCACGTCGCGGTGGCGTACGGCCACCGCCTTCGGCAGTCCGGTGGAGCCGGATGTGAACATGACGTAGGCCGGCCGGTCCGGATCCGCCGGTACGGCTGCCGGGCCCGCCAGGGGGGCGTGGCGGGCCGCGGCGATGTCCTCGGCGGTGAGCCGGGCCCTGACGCCGGCCTGCGCGAGCATCGTCCGGCGCCGCTCCTCGGGGGCGCGGGCGTCGACCGGGACGTAGGCGCCGCCCGCTTTGAGGACCGCGAGCTGGGCGACGACGAGTTCGGCGCCGTGGTCCATGAGCAGGGCCACCCCGTCCTCGGCGGCCAGGCCGTCGGCGAGCAGGCGGGACGCCACCCGGTCGGACCAGTCGGCGAGTTCGCGGTAGGTCAGCGGCTGGTCGCCGTCGTCCAGCGCGAGGGCGTGCGGGGTGCGGCGGGCCTGGTCGGCGAACAGGTCCACCGGGCTGCTCGGCTGAGCCCGGCGGGCGGTGTTGTTCCACCCCGCCAGCAGCCGCCGGTCCTCGTCGGTGAGCGGTTCGAGGTCGTCCACGTCGCCGTCTAGGCCGTCGGCGAACCTCGTGAGCAGGGCGGCCAGGCGAGCCGTGGCCTGTTCCACCGTGGCGCGGTCGAAGAAGGCGGGATCGTAGGCCAGGTCGAAGCCGAGCCGGTCGGTCAGGTGGGCGCGCAGGCAGAGCGGGAAGGTGGTGGCGTCGTCGGCGCGTACCTCCGCCACGCCCACGCCCGTCCGGGCGGCGGCCGACTCGTCGACCGGGTAGTTCTCGAACACCACCATGCTGTCGAACAGGGCTTCCTTGGCGGGGACTTCGGACAGTGCCTGGATGCGGGCGAGGGCGAGGAAGTCGAAGCGCCGGTCCTCGCTCTGCCGCTCCTGGAGGCCGCGCAGCCAGGGCAGGACACCGCCGGCCCGGACGCTCACGCGGGTGGGCACGGTGTTGATGAACATGCCGATCATGGTGTCGACGCCGGGCAGTTCGGCGGGGCGGCCGGAGACGGTCGTGCCGAACACGACGTCGTCGCGCCCGGCGCAGCGGGCCAGCAGCAGCGCCCAGGCGGCCTGCACCACGGTGTTGACGGTGAGCCCGCCGCGGGCTGCCGTCTCCCGCAGCCGCTGGGACACCTGCTCGTCCAGCTCGTGGTGGACGGACTCGGCGGAGCGGGCCCGGTGGGCCTCGGCGGGGGTGCGGTCGTACGGCAGCGGGGTGCGCTCGGTGAAACCGGCGAGGGTGTCCGCCCAGTGGCGTTCGGCCGCGTTCTCGTCCTGCTCGCGCAGCCAGTGCAGGAAGTCCGCGAACTGCCGCCGCAGGGGCGGTGCTGTGTCGGGGCCGCCGGTGAGCGCGGCGTACCGCTCGCACACCTCGGTGAGCAGTTGGCCGGAGCTCCAGCCGTCCAGGATCAGGTGGTGGGAGGACCACAGCAGCAGGACCTCGTCGTCCGGCAGGGCCGCCAGCGTGATCCGGGTGAGCGGTGCGGCGGTCAGCTCCATGCCCGCCGCGCGGTCCTCGGCGAGCAGTCGCTCGGTCGCCTCCGCCCGCTGCTCGGCCGTCAATGCGCGCCAGTCGAGGTGGGTGACGGGCAGCTCCACCCGGTGGCGCACGACCTGCACGGGCTGCGGCAGGCCCTGCCAGTGGACGCTGGTGCGCAGGGCCGGGGTGCGGTCGGCGACCTGCTGCCAGGCCGCCGCGAATGCCGCGGGGTCGGCCACTCCGGTCAGCCGGACCGCCGTACGGTCGAAGTAGGCACCGGAGGTGTCGACGAGACCGTGGAAAAGCATGCCGGACTGCAGGGGCGTCAGCGGCAGGACGTCCGCCACGTGCCGTCCGTCACCCACCAGCCGGTCGAGCTGTTCCTGGCCCAGGCCGGCAAGGGGGAAGTCGGAGGGGGTGCGGCCGCCCGCGTCCGGGTCCGCGCAGTGCGCCACGATCTCGCGGAGCGCCGCGCACATCTCCTCGGCCAGCTCCCGCACCAGCGACTCGTCGTAGACGGCACTCGGGTACGTCCAGCCCAGTTCGAGCCGGCCTTCCTCGACCACGCCCGTGATGTCCAGCAGGTAGGAGCGGGTCTCGTCCGGGTCGGTGTCCCGGCCGGCCGGCCGGAGCACGGCGCGGTACAGACCCTCCTGCGTGCCGCTGCCCGCGTCCCAGCGGCCGTGGTAGTTGAAGCCGACCTGCGGCGGCGGGGCGTCGGCGAGCGGGCTGTCCGGCAGCAGGTGGCGCAGGGCGCCGTGGCTCAGGCCGCGCAGCGGCACCGCGCGCAGCTGCTCCTTGACCGACCGCAGGGTGGCGCGCCAGTCGGCGTCGGGCGCGACGGTCAGGGCGAGGGGGAACTCCGCGGTGAACCAGCCGACGGTCCGCGACAGGTCCAGGTCCTCGAACAGGTCCTCCCGGCCGTGCCCCTCCACCCCGACGAGGACGGTGTCGCGCTCGCACCAGCGGGCCAGGGTGCGGCCGAGGGCGCTGAGCAACACGTCGTTGACCTGGGTGCGGTAGACCTCGGGGACCTGGCGCAGCAGCGCCTCGGTCTCCTGCGGTGCCAGCGCCACGGTGACGGTGGCGGCGGTGCCGTGGGTGTTGGCGCCGGGCCGTCCTGCGGGCAGGGCGGCCGGGGCGGCGGCGGTGCGTTCCCAGTGGGCGAGGTCGGCGTCCAGGGCGCCGGAGCGCGTGTGCTGTTCCAGCCGCGCCGCCCACTGGCCGTACGCGGTGCCCACCGGGGGGAGGGCGACGGGCCGCCCGGCCGCGGCGGCGCGGTGGGCGGTCTCCAGGTCGGCGAGCAGGATGCGCCAGGACACCCCGTCGACGACCAGGTGGTGCACGGTGATCAGCAGCTGCGCGGGGCGGCGCGGGCCCCGGTCGAAGAGCAGGACACGTACGACCCGGCCCTCCACGGGAGCGAGCGAGGCCTGTGCGTCGTCCGCGGCGCGCTGCACCTCGGCCTCCAGCGCCGCGGCATCCAGGCCGGCCACGTCGTGACGCGTGAACACGCCGTCCGGCGCTTGCGGTAGCACCTCCTGGTGCCAGCCGTCACCGGTGTGCCGGAACCGGGTACGCAGGGCCGGATGGTGGCGCACGAGAGCGTCGGCCGCCTGTTCCAGCGCCGGCAGATCGGTGCCGGGGGCCAGTTCGAGGCGCTGGGTCATGGTGAAGCGCAGCGTGTCGCCGGGGCGGCGGTCGTCGAGGTACCAGCGCTGGATGGGTGTCAGCGGTGCCTCGGCGGGCGGCGCGTCGTCCGTACCGGCCTGTGCTGCGGGCGCCGACTCGCCGACACGGAGGGCGAGTTCGGCGATCGTCTGGTGGCGGAAGACGTCCTTCGTGGTCAGGGCGAGGCCTGCCCGGCGGGCGCGGGAGACGATCTGGATGCTGAGGATGGAGTCGCCGCCGAGCGTGAAGAAGTTGTCCCGGGCACCGATCCGTGCCACGCCCAGCACCTCGGCCCAGATGGCGGCCAGCCGCTCCTCGGTGCCGGGGCGGGGTGCCGTGTAGGGCGTCCCGCCGTCGGGCTGGACGGGCGGTGCGGGAAGTGCGCGGCGGTCGGTCTTGCCGCTGCTGGTGCGCGGGATCCGCGTCAGGGGCACGAACGAGGCGGGCACCATGTGGTCCGGCAGACTCCGCCGCAGCCGCACCCGTAGGGCGTCGGCGGAAGGGGGCCGTTCCCCGGCGGGCACCACGTACGCCACGAGCATGGTGCGCCCGGCGTGTTCGCGGGCGGTCACCGCGGCGTCGGTGACGTCCGGCAGGGCGAGCAGGGCGGCCTCCACCTCGCCGGGCTCGATGCGGAACCCGCGGATCTTGATCTGTTCGTCGGCCCGGCCCAGGAACTCCAGCTTCCCGGACGCGTCCCAGCGTGCGCGGTCGCCGGTGCGGTACATCCGCTCCCCCGGTGCCCCGAACGGGTCGGCGAGGAAACGGGCGGCGGTCAGGCCGGGCCGGTTCAGGTAGCCGCGGGCGACCTGCGCCCCGGCCAGGTACAGCTCGCCGGGGAAACCGGGCGGGACCGGGCGCAGCGCGCCGTCGAGGACGTAGGCGCGCAGGTTGCGGCCGGGGCGGCCGATGACGGGGCGTTCGGGGCGGTCGGCGCAGCGGCCGTAGACGGCGTCGACGGTGGTCTCCGTCGGGCCGTACATGTTGTACGCGGTGACACCGAAGCCGGCCCGGGCCGCGCACAGTTCGGCCCAGGTGTCGGGGCCGACGGCCTCGCCGCCGACCAGCAGCAGGCGGGGGTGGTGGCGGCCGGGGGCGAGGAGGCCTGCGGCGGTGAGTTCGCGGAGGAAGGACGGGGTGACGTTCACCAGGTCCAGTTCCCGCCGGTCGATCTGGGCGCAGAACGCCTCCGGGTCCAGGCGTACGTCCTCGTCGACGAGGTGGATCTCCTGGCCGAGGGCCAGCAGCAGCGGTCCCTCCCAGGAGGTGTCGAAGGAGAAGGAGGCGCTGAGGGCGGCCTTGAGCCGTCGCCCGTCGGCGGTGTGCGGGGCGACGAGTCCTTCCCGGTGGTCGTGGCAGAGGTTGACCAGGTGGCGGTGTTCCACGGTGACGCCTTTGGGGCGGCCGGTGGAGCCGGAGGTGTAGACGATGTAGGCGGCGTTGTCCGGGCGCAGTGGGGTGGTCCGGTCGGCGTCGGTGGGGGCGTGGGCGGGCAGCCGGTCCCAGGGCACCTCGCGCAGGGTGTCGGCCGTCAGGACCGTGTGCGGCGCGGCGTCGGCGAGGAGGAACGCGACGCGCTCCTCGGGCAGGTCGGGGTCGAGGCAGAGGAGGGTGCCCCCCGCCTTGAGGACGGCGAACAGGGCGACCAGGAGTTGCGAGGTGCGCGGCAGCCGCACGGCGATCACGCGTTCGGGGCCCGCGCCCAGGGCGATCAGGTGGTGGGCCAGCCGGTTGGCGCGCTCGTCGAGGGCGCCGAAGGTGAGCGTTTCGTCCCGGGTGACCAGGGCGGTGGCGTCCGGGGTGCGGGCCGCCTGTGCCTCGAAGAGGGCGGGGAAGGTGCTGTCCGCCGCGGGCAGGCGTCCGCCCTGCCACTCGTCGAGCACCTGCCGTCGTTCGGCGTCCGTGAGCAACGACAGGGCGCGGGCGGCCCGGTGCGGGTCCTCGGCCACCGCTTCCAGCAGCAACGTCAGTCGCCCGGCGAGGCGTTCGGCGGTGGCCGCGTCGAACAGGCCGGTGTCGTACTCCAGGTAGCCGGTGACGCCGCCATCGCTCTCCACGAAGTCGAAGGCGAGGTCGAAGGCGGCGTGCCGGACCGGCGGCAGGAGCGGTTCGACGTCCAGCCCCGGCAGGCCGGGCGCCTCGGCGCCCAGGTTGTGCAGCGCCACCATCACCTGGAACAGCGGGGTGCGGCTGGTGTCCCGCTCGGGCTGCAGGGCGTCCACCAGCTTCTCGAACGGCACCTCCTGGTGCGCGAACGCGTCCAGGACGGTGGTGCGGACCCGCCCCAGCAGTGCGCGGAACGACAGGCCGGGCTCCACCCGGTTGCGCAGCACCAGGGTGTTGACGAACATGCCGACCACGTCGTGGAGTTCGGGGTGCTCCCGGCCCGCCGTGACCGTGCCGACAGTGATGTCCTCCTGGTCCGCCCAGCGCGAGAGCAGGACCGTGCAGGCCGTCAGCAGGGTCATGTAGAGGGTGGCGTCGGCCTCGCGGCCCCGCTCGCGCAGCCGCTCGGTGAGCGCGGCGGGGAGGGTGAAGGTCACCAGCGCGCCTTCGCGCGTAGGGACGGCGGGCCGCGGCCGGTCGGTGGGCGGCTCCAGCGGGGTGATCCCGTCCAGCGTGTCCCGCCAGTAGGCGAGTTGCTTCTCCACGTGGTCGGTGCGGGCGCGCTGCCAGGTGGCGTGGTCGGTGTACCGGACAGGCAGGTGCGGCAGCCGGGGCGCCCGGCCCTCGAGGGCGGCCGCGTACAGCTCGCCCAGGTCCCGGCCGAGCACACCGACGGACCAGCCGTCGGTGACGATGTGGTGGACGGCCAGGACCAGCACGTGCTCGTCGCCGGCCAGGCGCGCGAGACGCGCCCGCAGCAGAGGTCCGGTGCTCAGGTCGAAGGGAACGGCGGCCTCGCGTTCCACGAGGGCGTCCAGCCCGTCGCGGGCGCCGGTGAGGTCGTCCAGCGGCAGGTCCACCGGGTGGGGCGGGTGCACGATCTGCCTCGCGTGACCGTCCCTTTCGGCGAAGGTGGTGCGCAGCGCCTCATGGCGGGCGACCAGGCCGTCGAGGGCGGCTCGCAGGGCGGCCTCGTCGAGCGGGCCGCGCAGGCGCAGCACGGACAGCGTCGTGTACTCGGTGCTGCCCGGTTCGAAGCGGTCGAGGAACCACAGCCGCTGCTGCGCGTACGACAGCGGTGCCGGGGTGCCGGGGTCCGCGACCGGGATGACGTCGGCCGGTGTGGTGCCGCTGTCCGCCGGGTCACCGAGTGCGGCGGCCAGGGCGGACACCGTCGGGTGGGTGAACAGCAGCCGGGGTGAGACGTCCGTGCCGAAGGCGGCGCGCAGCCGCGAGACGACCCGGACGGCGAGGATCGAGTCGCCGCCGAGGGCGAAGAAGTCGTCGTCGGCTCCGACCTCGCCGGTGTCGAGCACGTCCGCCCAGGCGGCGGCGACCGCCCGCTCGGCGGGGGTGCGCGGCGCGCTGTGCGCGGTGCCCGTGGCGAAGCCGTCCGGTCCGGGGGCCGGCAGTGCACGGCGGTCGAGCTTGCCGTTGACGGTCAGCGGCAGGGCCGCCAGCGGTACGTAGGCGGCGGGCACCATGTGCGCGGGCAGCAGCCGCTCCAGATGGCCGCGGAGTTCGGCGGCGGACGGCGGTTCGGCGCCGCCGCGGCCGACGACGTGGGCCACCAGCCGCCGGGTTCCGGAGGCGTCCTCGTAGACACCCACGGCCGCCTCACCCACCCCGGGGTGGGTGTGCACAGCCGCCTCGATCTCGCCGGGCTCGATGCGGTAGCCGCGGATCTTCACCTGCTGGTCGGCGCGGCCCAGGTACTCCAGCGTGCCGTCGGCCCGTCGGCGGGCCCGGTCGCCGGTGCGGTACATCCGCGTCCCGGGCGCGCCGAACGGGTCGGCGAGGAAACGCGTCGCGGTCAGGCCGGCTCTGTTCAGATAGCCGCGGGCCAGGCCCTCCCCCGCCACGTACAGCTCGCCCACCGCGCCGGACGGTACGGGGGCCAGAGCGTCGTCGAGGAGGTAGACCCTCAGGTCGGGGATGCCGGTGCCGATCGGACTCGCGGTGCCCGTGCGGGCCGTCGTGCGGTCCAGCGGCGCGTATGTGACGTGCACGGTGGTCTCGGTGATGCCGTACATGTTGACCAGGCGCGGCGCGGTGTCGTGGTGGCGGGTGTACCAGTCGGCGAGCCGGGCCACGTCCAGGGCCTCGCCGCCGAAGACCACCGTGCGCAGGGCGAGGCGTGCGCCGAGTTCGGGGTGCTCGGCGTCCGCGCGGGCCAGGGGGTAGAAGGCGGACGGGGTCTGGTTGAGGACGGTGACGCGTTCGTCGGCGAGCAGGCGCAGGAAGTCCTCCGGGGAGCGCGTGGTGTCGTCGGGGACGACGACGAGGCGGCCGCCGTGCAGCAGGGCTCCCCACAACTCCCAGACGGAGAAGTCGAAGGCGTAGGAGTGGAACAGCGTCCACACGTCCGTCTCGTCGAATCCGAACCAGTGGCGGGTGCGGGTGAACAGGCGGACGACGTTGGCGTGCGGGACGACCACGCCCTTGGGCCGGCCGGTGGAGCCGGAGGTGTAGATGGCGTAGGCGGGGCTCTCGGGCAGGGGGCGGCGGGCCGGGGCGGGGCCCGTGGAGGGGCGGCCGGCGAGGTCGGCCGGCACGCCGGGAGCGTCCAGGACCAGGAGCGGGACGGTGGTGCCGGGTGCGCGTCCGGCGGCCTCGGTGGTGGTCACCAGGGTGACCGGGGCGGCGTCGTCCAGCAGGTGGGCGATGCGTTCGGCGGGCAGCTTCGGGTCGATGGGCAGGTAGGCGGCGCCCGTCTTCAGCACGGCCAGGATCGCCACGACCAGGTCGGTGGAGCGGGGCAGGGCCAGTGCCACGAACCGTTCGGGTCCGGCGCCGGCCTCGGCCAGCCGGTGGGCGAGGCGGCCGGCCGCCGCGTCGAGCGTGGCGTAGTCGAGGCGGTCGGCGCCGCAGCTGACGGCGGTGGCACCGGGGGCGCGGGCGGCCTGGGCCTCGAAGAGGTCCACCAAGGTGTCCGCGGGGCGGCCCCGCTCGGTGCCGTTGACGTCGACCAGCATGCGCCGCCGTTCCCCGGCGGTCGTCCATGCCAGGGCACGCAGCGGCCGGCCGGGTGCCTGGGCGAACTCCGTGAGCAGCAGGCGCAGCCGGTCGGCGAGCGCCCGTACGGTGTCGGCGTCGAACAGGTGCGGGTCGTAGGCGAGGTCGTAGCCGAGCCGTTCGCCCTGGTAGGCGCGCAGCACCAGGGGGTAGTTGGTGGCGTCCCGGGAGGTGACGTCCACCAGGCGGATGCCGGAGCCGGAGGCGCGGGCCTCGTCGAAGGGGTAGTTCTCGAAGGCGACCATGCTGTGGAAGAGCGGGGTGCCGGACGGCACGTCGCTCAGGGCGGTGAGTTCGGCGAGGGAGGCGGCTGGGAAACGCCTCGACTCGGCCTGGCCGGCCTGGAGTTCGCGCAGCCACTCGACGGCCGTGCGGTGGCCCTCGACCCGGACGCGGGTGGGCACCGTGTTGATGAACATGCCCACCATCGACTCCACGCCCGGCAGTTCCTCGGGGCGTCCGGAGACGGTGGTGCCGAACACCACGTCCGGCTCGGCGCTGTAGCGGGCCAGCAGCAGCGCCCAGGCGCCCTGCACGACGGTGTTCACGGTCAGCCCGGCGTCGCGGGCGGTACGGGCCAGAGTCGCGGACACCGCGTCGGACAGTCCGGCCGTGTGGACGTCCGCCGACCGGGCCTCGTGCCCGCCGGTCGGGGGGCGGTCGAAGGGCAGCGGGGTGGGGGTGGCGAATCCGGCGAGGGCTTGCCGCCAGTGCGCCCGTGCGGCCTCGGCGTCCTGGCCGGCCAGCCAGCGCACGTAGTCGGCGAAGGGCCGGCGCACGGGCGGGCTCGGCTCGCTTCCGGCGGTGAGCGCCGCGTACTCCTCGCACACCTCCGTCAGCACCTGGGCCAGGCTCCAGCCGTCGAGTATGAGGTGGTGGGAGGTCCACAGCAGATGCAGTCGGGCTTCGGGCAGGCGGACGAGGGTGAGCCGCATCAGCGGGGCCGCGGCGAGGTCGATGCCGCGGGCGAGGTCGTCGGCGCGGAGCCGGGCGAAGCGGTCGGCGCGCTCCCCCTCGGGGACGTCCCGCCAGTCCAGCCGGGTGACCGGCACGCGGACGTCGCGGTGAACGACCTGGAGCGGCGCGGGCACGTCCTGCCACACCACCGAGGTCCGCAGCGCGGGCGTGCGGTCGGTGACCCGCTGCCAGGCCACGGCGAAGGCGTGCGGGTCGGCCACGCCGGCCAGGAGCAGGGCGGCCTGGTCCACGTACACGTCCTCGGCTCCGCCGACCAGGCGGTGGAAGAGCATGCCCTCCTGCAGCGGGGTGAGCGGAAGCAGGTCCTCCACCGTGCGGCCGTCGCCCACCAGCCGGTCCACGGCGGCCTGGTCCAGGCGGGCCAGGGGGAAGTCGGAGGGGGTGCGGCCGCCCGCGTCGGGGCGGGCACAGTGCTCGGCGATCGCGGCCAGCGCGGCCACCATGCCGTCCGCCAGGTTCCGCACGGTGTCCGTGTCGTGCGTGTGGTCGCTGTAGTGCCAGGTGATCTCCAGCTCGCCGTCGACGACGACGGCCGAGACGTCGAGCAGGTGGTCCAGGGGTTCGTCGGCCGCCATGTCCCTGCCGGGCACCTCGGCGGCCGGTGCGAAGTCCTCTCCGGGGCTCGCATCCCACTGCCCGTGGTAGTTGAAGCACACCGGGGGAAGCGGCACCTCTCGCAGGGCGCGGGCTGCCGGAGCGGGTGAGCCGAGGCGGGCCAGCGCCTCGTGGCTCAGTCCGCGCCGGGGCACGGCCCGCAGCCGCTCCTTCACGGCCTTCAGCGTGCCGCCCCAGTCGGGTGCGGAGGGCGGACCGGCCGGGGTGAGGGTGACGGGGTACTGGGTGGTGAACCAGCCCACCGTGCGGGACAGGTCCACGTCCTCGAAGAGCCGGTCCTCGCGCCCGTGGCCCTCCAGGGCGACGGTCACCCGCTCGGCGCCCGTCCAGTCGGTGAGGACCCGGCTCAGCGCGCTCAGCAGGACGTCGTTGACCTGCGTGCGGTAGGCGGCGGGCACCCGGCGGAGCAGCGCCTCGGTGGTGGCGCGGTCCACCCGGGTACGGACCGTGCGCACGGATCCGGCGAGCGCTGTCCCGGGGCGGTCCACGGGCAGTGGGGTCCGTGGCCCGGCGGCCTCGGCCGTCCAGTACGGCAGGTCGTCGTCGAGGTCACCGGCCCGCACCCGGCGGGACAGGTCCGCGGCCCAGTCGGTGAACGCCGAGGGGACGGGCTCCAGTTGCACCGGTTCACCCGCCGTCGCCTGCCGGTAGGCCAGCTCCAGGTCGGCGAGGAGGATGCGCCAGGAGACGCTGTCCACGGCCAGGTGGTGGGCGGTGAGGAAGAGCTGAGGTCGTTCACCGGGCGGTGGCAGCAGCAGCGCGGCGCGCAGGAGTGCACCCGTCTCCGGGTCCAGGGCCGCGCGGGCGGCGTCGGCGGCCCCGACACGGGCGGCCGGGAGGTCGGCGGCGCCGGTCAGGTCGTGGCGGGTCGTCAGCCCGGTGGCCGGGCCCTCGCCGGGGTGCTGCGACCAGGTGTCGCCGCGGCGGGCGAAGCGGGTGCGCAGGGCCGGGTGGTGGGCGGCCAGCGCGTCGACGGCGCGTTCCAGCGCGGGCTCGTCGATGTCGTACGGCAGGTCGACGAGCATCGACATGCTGAAGTGCCGCGGGCGGCCGTGCCGGTCGCTGTGCGTGGCGAAGTACCAGTCCTGGACCGGGGTCAGCGGGGCGGGCCCCTCCTGCCGCGTCCGGCGGGGCGCGGGCATCTCGGCGGTGCGCCGGGACGCCGCGGCGGCCAGGTCCGCGACGGTCTGGTGGCGGAAGACGTCCCGCGAGGTCAGGCGCAGGCCGGCGGCGCGGGCGCGGGAGACGGCCTGGATGCTGAGGATCGAGTCGCCGCCGAGTTCGAAGAAGTTGTCGGTGACGCCCACTCTCCCGACGCCCAGCACCTCCGCCCAGATCCCGGCCAGGGTCTCCTCGTCGGGGGTGCGCGGTGCGACGAACTCCCGCTCGCGCGGCTGCGCGTCGACGTCGGGGGCGGGCAGGGCACGGCGGTCCAGCTTGCCGCTGGTGGTCAGCGGCAGCGCGTCGAGGACGGTGAACGACGACGGCACCATGTGGTCGGGCAGGACCCGGCGGCAGGCCGCCCGCAGCTGTGCGGCGGCGGGCGGCTTCGCGCCCTGTCGGGGTACGACGTAGGCGGCCAGCCGCAGGTGGCCGTGCGTGTCCGCGACCGCGACGACCGCGGCGCCGGTGAGGTCCGGCAGGTCGAGCAGTGCCGCCTCCACCTCGCCCGGCTCGATGCGGTGGCCGCGCACCTTCACCTGGTCGTCGGTGCGCCCGAGGTAGTCGACGCGCCCGTCGGCGGTCCAGCGGGCCAGGTCGCCCGTGCGGTACATGCGGGTTCCGGGCGGACCGAACGGGTCGGCGAGGAAACGCGCGGCGGTCAGCCCGGGGCGACCCGCGTAGCCGCGGGCCAGCTGCTCGCCGGCCAGGTACAGCTCGCCGCCGACACCGGGCGGCACCGGCTGGAGGCGGTCGTCGAGGACGTAGGCGCGCACGTGGGGCAGCGGCCGGCCCACCAGCGGACGTCCCTCGCCCTCGATACGGCAGGCCAGGGCGTCGACCGTGCACTCGGTGGGTCCGTAGAAGTTGTACGAGGCCACGTCCCGGTGGCCGGCCAGCTCCCGCCACAGGTCGGGGCCGATCGCCTCGCCGCCGAGCATCAGCACGCGCGGGCGGTGCCGCGGGTCGGTGAGCAGTCCGGCGGGCAGCAGCTGGCGCAGGTAGGACGGGGTCAGGTCGAGGAAGTCGATGCGGTGCTCGACGACGTACTCCACCAGGGCGGCGGCATCGAGCCGGGTCGTCTCGTCGACCAGGTGCAGCGGGTGGCCGTCGGCCATCAGCAGCACGCCCTCCAGCGAGGTGTCGAAGGAGAACGACGCGGTCAGCGCCACTCGCAGCGGGCCTCCGCCCGCGTCGGCGACGAAGCCCGCACGGTGCGCCGCCAGCAGGTGGGTGAGCGAGCGGTGCGTCACGGCGACGCCTTTGGGGCGGCCGGTGGAGCCGGAGGTGTAGAGGACGTACGCGGTGGTGTCCGGGGCCGGAGGCACGACCGGGTCGGTGTCCGGCAGGGTCGCGGGCACCGCGCGCAGTGCGGCCTCGTCCAGTACCAGGGCGGGGCGGGCGTCGTCGAGCAGGAACCGGACGCGTTCCTCGGGCAGGGCGAGGTCGAGGGGCAGGTAGCCGGCGCCGGACTTCCACACGGCGAGCATCGCCACGATCATGTCCGCGGTGCGCGGCAGACGGAGCGCGACCAGCTGTTCGGGGCCGGCGCCCTGGGCGACGAGGTGGCGGGCCAGCCGGTTGGCGCGGGCGTTGAGGGTCGCGTAGTCGAGGCGGTCGTCCCCGGCGACCAGGGCGGTGGTGTGCGGGGTGCGGGCCGCCTGCCGGGCGAGGAGCTCCGGGTGGGTGGTGGTGGGGACGGGCGGCGCGGTGGCGTTCCACGTGTCCGTGACGCGCCGGGCCTCCCCCGGGGTGAGCAGGGGCAGTGTGCCCAGCGGGCGGTCCGGTGCGGTGGCCGCGCCCTGCAGGATGCGCAGCAGTTGGCCGGCCATCCGCTCGGCGGTGGCGGAGTCGAACAGGTCGGTGCGGTGCTCCAGGAGGCCGGTCAGCCCGTCCCCGTCGGGGACGAACTCCACGCTGAGGTCGAAGGTGGACGCCTGCCGGGGTACGGCGACCGGGGCGGTGGCCAGATCACGCAGGGCGGGTGCGGCAGGCGGGGCCGGGTGCAGCAGGACCATCACGTCGAACAGGGGGTTGCGGCCCGCCTCGCGCGTGGCGCCCACGGCCTCCACCAGCCGCTCGAACGGCGTGTCGCCGTGCGCGAAGGCGTCGTTGACGGTGGTTGCGGCGGCCCCGAGCAGGTCGCGGAAGGAGCCGGCGGTGTCCACGGGGGTGCGCAGGACGACGGTGTGGGCGAAGAAGCCGACGGCGCGTTCCAGGTCGGTGCGGGAGCGGCCCGGGGTCAGGGAGCCGACGGTGATGTCGTCCTGCCCGGACCAGCGGGCCAGCAGGGTCTGGCAGGCGGCGAGCAGGGACGTGAACAGAGTGGTGTGCTGCTCGGCCGCCAGCTCGCGCAGCCGTGCGGTGACGTCCACGGGCACGGTGAAGGTGTGCACGGCTCCCACCCCGGACTCCTCCCCGTCGCGGGGGCGGTCGAGCGGCAGCCGCGGCGGCACGGCTCCGGACAACTGCTCGGTCCAGTAGGCGAGTTCGCGCTCCAGGCGTGGGCCGGTGAGCTGTTCGCGCTGCCACGCGGCGAAGTCGGGGTACTGCGTCGCCACCGGCCCCGGCGTCGGGGCCGTGCCCCGGGACAGGGCGTCGTAGGCGGAGCACAGCTCCTCCAGCACGACACCCATCGACCAGCCGTCGGTGACTATGTGATGCGCCGTCAGCATGAGCGTGTGCGCGGTGTCCGACTCGCGCAGGAGCAGGGCGCGCAGGAGCGGACCGGTGCAAAGGTCGAAGGGACGCTCGTACTCGGCAAGCAGGGCGGCCTCCAGGGCGGACGACGGGGTGTCGGTCACCGGCAGCGGCACCGGGGCCGCCGGGCGCACCCTCTGCACCGGCCGGCCGTCGCTCTCCTCGAACGTGGTGCGCAGCGCCTCGTGCCGCTCGACGACGAGGTCCAGCGCGCGGCTGAGGGCGGTGTGGTCCAGCCGGCCCGTCAGGCGCAGCGCGACGGCGCTGTTGTAGCGGGCGTCGCCGGGCCGCAGCCGGTCCAGGAACCACAGCCGCTGCTGGGCGAAGGACAGCGGCAGCGGCCGGGAGCGGTCGGCGCGCGGGATGCCCGGGCGTGCGGCGCCCGGCGTGTTCCCGGCCCGGCCGGCGAGGCGGCGGCGCATCGCCTCCTGAAGGTCCGCAGGGAGGGCGTTGGTGCGGTCTCGCTTCGAAGACGTCATGGTCGTCCGGTCCTCACCGCTCGTCGTGATGGTTGTCGCCGCGCGCGGCGTCTTCGAGTTCGCTGAGCACCTGTTCCTCCACGAGATCGGCCAGGGCGGCGACCGTGCGCAGGACCAGGACGTCACGGGGCGTGAGCGTCACACCGAAGGCATCGTTGGCCCGCGAGGCGATGCGCAGGGCGCGCAGGGAGTCACCGCCCAGGTCGAAGTAGTCGTCCTCCGCGCCGACCGGCGTGTGCAGGGCCTCCTCCCAGAGGGCGGCCATCACCTCCTCGGTGGGGGTGCGGGGAGCAACGTGTTCCGTCGTCCGTGGCGCTTCCGGTGCGGGCGCGGGCAGGGCGGCCCGGTCGGTCTTGCCGTTCTCGGTGAGCGGGAAGCGCTCCAGCACCACATACGCCGAGGGCACCATCGGGCCGGGCAGGGTGGCGGCGGCCAGCTTGCGCAGTTCGGCGGCGGCGGGCGCCTCGGCACCGGGTGCGCGCAGCAGGTGGGCGACCAGGCGCGGCAGCCCCGGCTCGTCCTCCCGGATGCTCACCACGGCGTCCAGCACGGCCGGGTGGCGCACGAGCGTGGTCTCCACCTCGCCCGCCTCGATGCGGTGGCCGCGCAGCTTGAGCTGGCGGTCGGTGCGGCCCAGGTAGTGCAGTTCGCCGCGGGCGTCGCGTCGCACGAGGTCGCCGGTGCGGTACATGCGGGAGCCGGGCGGCCCGAACGGGTCGGCGGTGAACCGGGTCGCGGTCAGGCCTGGCCGGCCCAGATAGCCGCGGGCCAGCGCCGGTCCGCTCAGCCACAGTTCGCCCGTCACGCCGTCGGGGACCGGCCGCATCCGGGGGTCCAGGACGTAGGCGCCCGTGGCGGGCAGCGGGCGGCCGATGGGCGGAGCGCCGCCGTCCGCCTCCAGTGGACCGGACCAGGTGGCGACCACCGTGGCCTCGGTCGGCCCGTAGGAGTTGACCAGACGGTGGTGCGGGGCCCAGCGGGCGACCAGGTCGGCGCCGCACGCGTCGGCGCCGACGATCAGGGTCTTCAGGTCGGGCAGGGTGCCGGGGGTGTCCGGCGGCAGGGTGGCGAGCGCGGCCGGGGGCAGCAGGGTGTGGGTGATGCCCCCGGCGCGCAGCACGTCGGCGAGTTCCGCGCCGAGCAGCGGGCCGGGCCGCGGTACGACCAGGCGGGCGCCGTGCGGCAGGGACATGCACAGCTCCAGCACCGAGGCGTCGAAGCTGGGCGTGGCGAACGCCAGTACCCGGTCGCCCGGCACCACCTGGTAGTGCGCGGCCTCGGCGGCGGCGAAGCCCGCAAGGCCCCGGTGGGTGACCACCACGCCCTTGGGGGTGCCGGTGGACCCGGAGGTGTAGATGACGTAGGCCGGGTCGTCCAGGTCCAGCGGGCGGGTACGGTCGGCGTCGGTGGGCCGGTGGCCCGGTACGCCGTCCGGTGGCATCACGAGCAGGGCGGCCACCTCGGCGGCGTCGAGGGTGACGGCGGGCGCCGCGTCGCGCAGCATGAACGCGACCCGCTCGGCCGGGTAGTCGGGGTCCACCGGCACGAACGCGGCGCCGGTCTTGGCCACCGCCAGCTGGGCGAGGACCATGTCCGCCGAGCGCGGCAGGACCAGCGCGACCAGGGTGCCGGGGCCCGCGCCGCGTGCGATGAGCCGGTGTGCCAGGCGGTTGGCCCGCGTCTCCGTCTCGGCGAAGGTCAGCGACAGTCCGGGCGCGCTCAGGGCCGGCGCCGCCGGCCACCGGTCCACCGCAGCCTCGATCAGGGCGGCCAGGGTCGCCGGGGGCACCGGTGCGAGCTGCGGGCGGGCGGGGCCGCGCAGCAGCCGTGCCCGTTGCCCGGGCGGCAGGTTGTCGAGAGCGTCCAGGCGGTCGATGTCCTGGGCGGCCGCCAGTTCGCCCAGGGTGTGCAGGAGCTGACCGGCCAGGGAACGTGCGGTGGCCACGTCGAAGCAGCGTGGGTCGTAGCCGAGTTCGACGCCGAGCCGTTCACCCGGCGAGATCACCACGGTGAGCGGGTAGTTGGTGGCCTCGCGGGCGTCGAGGTCGCGTACGCGGACACCGTGGGCGCCGGCCGTGGCGTCCCCGACCGGGTAGTTCTCGAAGACCAGCAGGCTGTCGAACATCGGTGTGCCGGCGTCCAGTCCGCTCCATGCCTGCAGGTCGGTCAGGGGCACGTGGTCGAAGCGGCGGTCCTCGGCCCGGGCGGCCTGCGTGTCCCGCAGCCAGGCGTCGAGGGACGCGCCGCCGTCCACGGTGGCCCGCGCGGGCAGGGTGGTGATGAACAGGCCGGTGACGGTGTCGGCGCCGGGCAGGTCGGCGGGCCGCCCGGAGACGGTGGTGCCGAAGCACACCTCCCGCTCTCCGCTCCACCGCGACAGCAGCAGCGCCCAGGCGCCCTGCGCCACGGTGTTGAGGGTCAGGCGGTTGCGGCGGGCGAAGTCCTCCAGCCGTTTGGTCTCCTCCGCTCCCAGCCACCGGGACAGCCACGTGTCGGAGCGGGTGGCGGAGCTCTGGGCCGGCCTGCGGTCGTAGGGCAGTGGGGTGGGGGCGGAGAGATCCGCGAGGACGCTCCTCCAGTGCTCCTCGGCCGGCGCGGTGTCCCGGGCGGCGAGCCAGGCGGCGTAGTCCGCGAACGGGCGGCGGTCCGGCAGCCGGGGGTCCTCGCCGCGGGCGAGCGCCGCGTGGGCGGCCATGACGTCCGCCAGGACGTGGAAGACGCTCCAGCCGTCCAGCAGCACGTGGTGGAAGGTCCACAGGACGCGTATCCGGTCCGGGCCGAGCCGGATCAGGGCGAGGCGCAGCAGCGGGGCGCGGTCCAGTGCCATGCCACGGGCCTTGTCCTCAGCCAGCAGCCGTTCCAGGGCCGTGTCGCGTTCGGCCGCGGTCAGGGCGCTCCAGTCGTGCTCGGTGACAGGCAGAACGGCGCCGCGGTGGACGGCCTGCAGCGGGACGGGGGCGCCGTGCAACACGACGGTGGTGCGCAGGACGGGGGTGCGGTCCACCACGTGCTGGAAGGCGGCGGCGAGCGGACCGGGGTCGCGCACCCCGTCCACGACGAACGTGATCTGCTCGACGTACATGCCCTGGCCGGGTTCGTCCAGCCCGTGCACGACCATGCCGGTCTGGGTGGGGGTGAGCGGGTAGAGGTCCACGATGTCGCGGCCGGCGCCCACCAGCCGGTCCACGGCCGTCTGGTCCAGCGGCGCCAGCGGGAAGTCCGACGGGGTACGGCCCCCCGCGCCTGGCTCGGCACAGTGCCGGATGATGCCGCGCAGCTCCTCGGCCATGTCGGCGGCCAGCTCGGCCACCGTCTCCCGCCGGTGCACCCCGCGCGAGTACGACCAGGTGAACTCCAGCCGCCTGTCCACGACCCGGCCGAGGACGTCGAGGAGGTGGGGCCGGTCCGCCGCCCGGTCGATGCCGCCGGCCAGTCCGGCGTACGGCGTGTGCAGCAGGCCGCCCGTGGTGGCGTTCCAGTCCTGCTGTCCCAGGTAGTTGAAGCCGACCTGCGGCAGCCCGGGGAGGCCGAGCCGGTCGCGGTCGGGGTGCAGGTGGCGCAGGGCGCCGTAGCCCAGTCCGCCCCGGGGCACGGCCCGCAGGCTCTCCTTGACGGACTTGAGCGCCGCCCCGGTGCCCGCGTCCCCGGGCACGTCCAGAACGACGGGGAACATGGTGGTGAACCAGCCGACGGTCCGGGCCAGGTCGACGTCGTCGAACAGGTCCTCCCGGCCGTGGCCCTCCAGCGCCACCGTGACCCGGTCCCGCCCGGTCCACCGGGCCAGGACCCGGCCCAGGGCGCACAAAAGGACGTCGTTGACGCGGGTGCGGTAGACGTCCGGCACGTCCTGGAGCAGCCGCCGGGTCTCCTCGCCGTCCAGGCTCGCCGTCACCGTCTCCTCGCAGGCGGCGGTGTTGGCTCCGGACAGGTCGGTCGGCACGGGCACCGGGTCGGCGGACAGGGCCTGCCAGTGGGCGAGTTCGTCGTCGAAGCCCCCGGACCGGGTGTGCGCTGTCAGCCGCTGCGCCCACGCCCGGAAGGAGGTGGTTTTCGGCCCGAGGTCCGCCCGCTCGCCGGCGCGCAGCGCCCGGTAGGCGGTGTCCAGGTCCTCAAGGAGGATCCGCCAGGAAACCGCGTCCACGACCAGGTGGTGGGCGGCCAGCAGCAGTACGGGCCGCCGTGCGGCGCCGGTCCGGCACAGCGCGGCCCTGAGCAGGGGTCCGGCGGCGAGGTCGAACCCGGCGCACAGGCGGTCGGCCAGTTCGCTCACGGACGTGTCCGTGCCTTCGGGCAGGTCGTGCACCTCCAGCGGCGGCGCCTGGCCCGGAGCGGTGCCGTGCTGCCGCCACCGCCCGTCGTCGGTCTGTTCGAACCGCAGGTGCAGCGCGTCGTGATGTTCCAGTACGAGGGCGAGTGCGGCCCGCAGCAACGCCTCGTCCGTGTCGGTGGCCAGGTGGAAGGAGACCGCCTGGGTCAGCCGCGCGGGGTCACCGGTGAGCGTGTCGAACAGCCAGTGCTGGACGGGGGTGAGCGGCACCTCCCCCACGACCGGGCCCTGTTCCGCTCCGGTCCGCGGGGCCGTGACCTCCTGGGCTGCGGCGGCCAGTTCGGCGATGGTCTGGTGCTGGAACAGGTGCCGGGGGGTCAGGGCGAGGCCGGCCCTGCGGGCGGCCGAGACGATCTGGATGCCGAGGACGGAGTCGCCGCCGAGCGCGAAGTAGTTGTCCTGCGCGCCCACGTCGGGCACGCCCAGCACCTGCGACCAGATCGCGGCGAGCGCCCGTTCCGCCTCGGTGCGCGGCGGGCGGTCACCCGTCCCGCCCGGCGCCGACCACACGGGGTCGGGCAGCGCGCGCCGGTCCAGCTTGCCGGTGGCCCCGAGCGGCAGCCGCTCCAGCGGCACGACGAGTGCGGGCACCAGGTGGTCGGGGAGCGTACGCGCGAGGAAGTCCCGCAGGCCGGCGGAGTCGGGCAGCCCGCCGCCGTCGGGGACGGCGTACGCCACCAGCCGTTTGTGGCCGTCGTGTTCGACGACGCGGGCGGCGGCCGCGGACACCTGGGGGTGCCGGGTCAGCGCGGCCTCGACCTCTCCGAGTTCGATGCGGAAGCCGCGGACCTTCACCTGGTCGTCCGAGCGGCCGAGGTACACCAGGTCGCCGTCGGCGGTCCACCGTACGACGTCTCCGGTGCGGTACATGCGGCTGCCGGGCGGCCCGAACGGGTCGGCGGGGAAGCGGGACGCGGTCAGCCCCGGCCGGTTGAGGTAGCCGCGGGCCACGCCGGTTCCGGCCAGGTACAGCTCGCCGGGCGCACCGGCGGGGACCGGGCGCAGCCGGGCGTCCAGGACGTAGGCGCGGGCTCCGCCGACGGGCCTGCCGATGGGCGGGACACGGTCGGGGTCGGCCGGGTCGCAGGTGAAGGCGGTGGCGTAGACGGTGGCCTCGGTGGGGCCGTAGATGTTCATCACCCGGCAGCCCGGAACCGCCGCGCGCACCTGGCTCACGGTCCGCACGGGCAGCGCCTCACCGGCGAGGACGACGGTGTCGGCGGTGACGCGGACGGTGTCCTCCGCCAGCAGCCGGCCCAGCGCGGAGGGCACCGCGCTGAGCACTCCCGCCCGCCACGGCCCGTCGCGCTCGGCGAGGGCCAGCAGGTCGCGGACGATCTGAACGCGGCCGCCGGCCAGCAGCGGCGAGAAGATCTCGAACACCGATACGTCGAAGTTGAGCGAGGTGGAGGCCACGACGTGTTCCAGGCCGCGCCCTCCGAACTCGCCTGCGGCCCAGTCGGTCAGCGCCAGCACCGACGCCTGGGCGACGACGACCCCCTTGGGCCGGCCGGTCGAGCCGGAGGTGTGGATGACGTAGGCGGGGTGGTCCGGCAACAGCCTTCCGCGCAGCTCCTCGTCGGCGATGTCGTCGCCGGGCAGGGCGGCCAGGCGCGCGGCACAGGCGGGGTCGTCGAGGGCGATCCGGGTGAACGGACCGTCCGGCAGCCGGCTGGACGTCTCCGCGCTCGTGACGACCGCTTCGGGCCGCACGTCGTCGAAGAGGAAGGCGATGCGCTCGCCCGGGTAGCCCGGGTCGACGGGAAGGTAGGCGGCGCCGCTCTTGAGAACCGCCAGCAGGGCCACGATCAGGTCCGGGGTGCGCGGCAGGGCGAGGGCGACGAACCGTTCGGGGCCGGCTCCGGCCTCGATGAGCAGCCGGGCCAACCGGTTGGCGCGTTCGTCGAGTTGCCGGTAGGTGAGCTGTTCGGTGGCGCCGAGCACGGCGACGGCGTCCGGGACGCGCGCGGCCTGCGCGCGGAACGCCTCGGCCAGGGTCCGGCGCGGTGCCTCGGCCCCCGGGCCGCCGAAGCGCTCCAGCAGACGACGGCTCTGCTCGCCGGACATCAGGGGCAGGTCGGCCAGGTCGCGGTCCGGGTCGGTGGCCATCTCCGTCAGCAGCGTGCGCAGGCTCGCGCCGAGGCCGTCGACGGTGGCGGCGTCGAAGGCGGCGGGATCGTAGTCGAGGGTGACGGCCAGGGTGTCGCCGGGCGCGACCACCACGCTGAGCGGGTAGTTGGTCGGCTCCACATCGCGTTCCTGCTCCATGGCCAGGCCGTGCCGGGCCAGGGCGTCCGCGTCGAACGGGTAGTTCTCGAAGACCACGATGCTGTCGAACAGCGGGGTGCCGCCCGGTACCTCGCTCCATGTCTGGAGCTGGGCGAGCGAGACGAAGTCGTGGCGCCGGGACTCCGACTGGGCGGCCTGGAGGTCGTCCAGCCAGTCCAGCAGACGGCGCCGCCCGTCGATCCGCACCCGGGTGGGCAGGGTGTTGATGAACACGCCCACCATCGAGGTCACGCCCGGCAGGTCGGCCGGCCGCCCGGAGACGGTGGTGCCGAACACCACGTCGTCCCCGCCCCCGTAACGGGACAGCAGCAGCGCCCAGGCGCCCTGGAGCACGGTGTTGACGGTCAGACCGGCCTCCTGGGCGGTCCGGCGCAGCCTCGCCGACACCTCTGCGTCGAGCGTCACCCGTACCGAGCCCGAGGAGGAGCTGCGGTGCGCCTCCGCCGGCCGCCGGTCGCGCGGCAGTTCGGTCGCCACGGGGAAACCGGACAGCGCCGTGCGCCAGTACCGTTCCGCCCGCTCGGTGTCCTGCCGGGCCAGCCAACCCAGGTAGTCGCTGAAGGGGGCACGGTCGGGCACCTGCGGGCGGCGGCCGGTGGCGAGCGCGGCGTACCGCTCGCACACCTCGTCGAAGACCTGGGCCGCGCTCCACCCGTCGAGCAGCAGATGGTGGAACGTCCACAGCATCCGCACCCGCTCGGGCGAGAGCCGGATCAGGGCCAGACGCATCAGCGGAGCCGTCTTCAGGTCGAGCCCGGCCTGCCGGTCCTCGTCGACCAGCCGGGCGAGCGCCGCCTCGCACCGCTCGGCGGACCACCCGGACCAGTCGTGCTGGGTGACCGGCACGGGCGCCCGACGCTGCACGGCCTGGAGGGGTTCGGCGGTCTCCTGCCACACCGGGCGGGTGCGCAGCATCGCGTTGGCGTCCACGGTCCGCTGCCACGCCTCGGCCAGGGCGTGCGGGTCACCGACGCCCGACAGCACCAGTTGGACCTGGTTGACGTAGGTGCGGCTGTCGGGGTCCATGAGGCTGTGGAACAGCATGCCCGCCTGCATCGGCGTCAGCGGATACAGGTCCTCGACGCTGCGGCCGTCGCCCACGACCCGGTCCACGGCCGCCTGGTCGATCCGGACCAGCGGGAAGTCCGACGGCGTACGGCCCCCCGCCCCGGGGGCGGCGCAGTGCGCGACGACCTCCTCCAGCGCCCGCAGCATGCCGGCCGCGAGGTGGCCGACGGTCTCCTCCCGGTGCAGGTGCCGGCTGTAGTGCCAGGTGACCTCCAGCTCGCCGTCCGCCACGCGGGCCACTACGTCCAGCAGGTGCGGGCGCACCGACTCGGGTGCCTCGGCGCCGTCCAGCCCGCCGGGTACGGAGCGCACCAGCGCGCCGCCCCGGGCCGACCAGTCGAACCGGCCCAGGTAGTTGAAGCTGACGGCCGGCATCGGCGCGTCGGCCAGCCGCTCGTCGCGCGCGAGCCGGCGCAGGGCGCCGTGTCCCAGACCCCGCCCGGGCACGGACCTCAGCTGCTCCTTGACGGATTTCAGGGCGGCGCCCCAGTCCCCGTCCGGGACGTCGAGGGCGACGGGGAAGAGGGTGGTGAACCAGCCGACGGTACGGGAGAGGTCGACGTCGTCGAAGAGCTGGTCCTCGCGGCCGTGCCCCTCCAGGCCCACGGCGACGGCACGCCGCCCGGTCCATCCGGAGAGCACCCTGCCGAGAGCGGTCAGCAGGACGTCGTCGACGCGCGTGCGGTAGCCGCCGGGCACCTTCCGCAGCAGGTCGTCGGTGTGGCGCCGGTCCAGGCGTACGGTCACCGCGGCCACGTCGGCCATGGTGTTGCCGCCGTCGCCGTCCACCGGCAGCGGTGCGGCGCAGTGCCGTGCCACCTCCAGCCAGTGCTCACGCTGCGCGGCGAAGCCGCCGGCCTCGGTGTGCGCGTGCAGGCGCCGCGCCCACTCCTGGACGGAGGTCGTCCGCTCCGGCAGGCGCACCGGCTCCCCGGCACGGGCTTGCGCGTAGGCGGTCTCCAGATCCTCCAGCAGGATGCGCCAAGAGACGCCGTCGACGACGAGGTGGTGCACGACCAGGAGGAGCCGGGCGCCGGTTCCGGTCCCCATCTCGGCACCGGTCCCGGTTTCGGTGCCGGTGCCGGCGCCGGTGAACAGGCGGGCCGTCAGCAGCGGTCCACTCGTCAGCCGGAAGGCGGCGTGCGCCTCGGCCGTGACGCGGGCCACGGTCTCCTCGGCCGCCGTCGCCGGCAGTCCGCTCAGGTCGCGGACCTGCAGCAACTCCGGAACCTCCTCGTCGGCTCCGGGGCACTCCTGGCGCCAGGAGCCGTCGGCGGACCGGACGAAACGGCAGCGCAGGGCGTCGTGGTGGGCGTACACGGCGGCGAGGGCGCGGCGCAGGGTGGCCGGGTCGACGTCGTCGGGTGTGTCCACGACCACGGACTGGTTGAAGAACTCCGGCCGCCGCGGCCCGGGATCGAGGAACCAGTGCTGGATCGGGGTGAGCGGGACCTCACCGCTCACCGGGCCGGTCCCCGCGACGGACACGGCGGTGCCGGTGGCCGCAGCGGCGGCCAGAGCGGCGACCGTGGGATGCCGGAACAGGTCCCTCGGGGTGAGCGTGAGGCCGGCGGCGCGGGCGCGGGAGACCACCTGGATGCTGAGGATCGAGTCGCCGCCCAGCATGAAGAAGTTGTCGTCGGCGCCGACCCGGTCCGCGCCGAGCAGCTCCGCCCAGATCCCGGCGAGGAGCCGCTCGGCCTCGGTACGCGGCGCGCGGTACTCGGCGTCGCCGGCCGCCGCCCAGTCGGGGGCGGGCAGCCGGCGTCGGTCCACCTTGCCGTTGGCGGTCAGGGGCAGCTCGGCGACCGTGACGAAGGCGGCGGGCACCATGTAGTCGGGCAGCTCGGCGACGACGTGCGCGCGCAGCTCCCCTGCGGACGGCACGGTGGCCGAGGGAGCGGGCACGAGGTGGGCGGCAAGCCGTTTGCGCCCGGTGTGCTCGTACACGGAGACCACCGCCTCGGCGACGGCCGGGTGAGCGGTGAGCCGGGCCTCTATCTCGGTGGGTTCGACCCGGAACCCGCGGATCTTGACCTGGTCGTCCGCACGGCCCACGAAGTGCAGTTCGCCGTCGGCGCTCCACCGCACGATGTCGCCGGTGCGGTACATCCGCCCGCCGGGCGGGCCGAACGGGTCGGCCAGGTAGCGCGCGGCGGTGGCGCCCGGACGTCCGGCGTAGCCACGGGCCAGTCCGGCGCCCGCGATGTACAACTCGCCCGGCACGCCAGGGGGTTGCGGTTGAAGGACGTCGTCCAGGACGTACACGCGGGTGTTGTCGAGCGGGCGCCCGATGGGCAGCACCGGTGCGAGCGGGTCACCGGCCCGGAAGACCCGCCGGGTCGCGAAGGTGGTGGTCTCGGTGGGTCCGTAGCCGTCGACCACGGTGAGGCCGGGGCAGGCGTCGAGGACGCGGCCCACCACGGCGCCCGGTACGGCCTCGCCGCCGGTCCACACCTCGCGGGCGCCGTGCAGGCAGGCGGGGTCCTCCTGGGCGAGCAGCCGGAACAGGCCCGCGGTCAGCCACAGGCAGCGCACGCCCCGCTCGGTGATCGCGCGGCGCACCACGGCGGCATCCACGTCGGCCGGCGGGGCCAGCACGGCCGTCCCGCCGCGCAGCAGCGGCACCCACACCTCGTAGGTGGCGGCGTCGAAGGCGTGCGGGGAGTGCACGAGGACCCGGTCGTGGCCGGTGAAGGCGCGGTCGAGGGCGAGCGCGGCCACGTCCCGCTGGCGTACCGCGACGCCCTTGGGGGTGCCGGTGGAACCGGAGGTGAACATCAGGTACTGGACGTTGTCGGGGTGGACCGGGCGGACGGCCGGGACGTCTGCCGCGCCGTCACCGTCCGCGTCGGGGAGTTCACCCGCCAGGAGGGCGTCCACGCGCAGGACGGTGCCGCCGGGCAGCGCCTCCCCCGCCGTCCGCTCCCACTCGACGTCGGTCAGCAGCAGACGCGCGCCCGCCTCGGCGAGCATCCTGCGCAGCCGCTCCCGCGGCGCCCTGCCGTCCAGCGGAACGTACACGCCCCCGGTCCGGACCAGGGCGAGCTGCACGACGACGAGATCGACCGAGCGCCCCGTCAGCACGCCCACCGGGACCTCGGCCGTCACGCCGAGTGCGGTCAGCCGGCCGGCCAGCCGGGCGGCCCGGGCGTCGAGCTCCCGGTAGGTGAGCCGTTCCTCGTCCACCTCCAGGGCCGAGGCGTCCGGTGCGCGGCGCACCTGCGCGGCGAACAGTTCCGCCACCGTGGCCTCGGGTGTGGCGGTGGCAGTGTCGTTCCACTCCTCGACCACCTGGCGACGGCGGGCCTCCGTGAGCAACGGCAGTCGGGCGGGCGCGAGTTCGGGGGCCGCGGCCATGCCCGCCAGCAGGACGGTGAGGTGCTCGACCATCCGCTCGACGGTGCCGGCGTCGAACAGCCGCGGGTCGTAGCCCAGCCGCAGTCCCAGTTCGGCACCCGGATAGGCGACGAGGCTCAACGGGTAGTTGGTGGTCTCGATGCCGTCCAGTGCGGTCAGCCGCAGTCCGTGAGCGGCGGCCAGGTCGTCGTCGACCGGGTAGTTCTCGAAGACGACGATGCTGTCGAACAGAGGGGCCCGCTCGGGAAGCAGGGTGAAGTCCCTCATCCGGGTGAGCGGTACGTGATCGAAGCGGCGGTCCTCGCTCTGGTCCTGCTGGAGGTCGCGCAGCCAGTCGAGCAGGGCCCTGTCGTGCGGCACCGTCACCCGCGTGGGCAGGGTCGTGATGAACAGGCCGGTCATGGAGTCGGCTCCGGGGAGCTCCGGGGGCCGCCCGGAGACGGTCGTGCCGAACACCACGTCGGGCCGGCGGGCCTGACGACTCAGCAGCAGCGCCCACGCCCCCTGCACCAGGGTGTTGAGGGTCAGCCCCGCCGTCCTGGCCAGCTCCTCCAGAGCCCGGGTGGTGAGCGCGTCCACGGTGCCGCGGACCGCCGCCGTGGACTCGGCGCGGTGATTCTCGCGTGGCTCGCGGTCGTAGGGCAGTGCGGTGGCCTCGGTCAGGTCGGCGAGGCGGCGCTGCCAGTGCCGGTCGGCCTCCGCCCCGTCCCGGTCGCGCAGCCAGGCCACGTAGTCGCGGAACGGGCGCCGGTCCGGCAGGGGCTCCCGGCCCGCCGAGGCGTGTCCGGCGAAGACGTCGGACAGCACCTGGAACAGGCTCCAGCCGTCCAGCAGCAGGTGGTGGAAGGACCACACGACGCGTACGGCGCTGTCGGAGATCCTGGCGAGCAACAGCCGCTGCAGCGGGGCCCGGGTCAGGTCGATGCCCTGTTCACGGTCCTGGTCCAGCAGGTGCCGCAGCCGCGTTTCGCGCTCCCGCTCGGTCAGGTCGCCCCAGTCCAGGTGGGTCACGGGCACGCGGGCGTGGCGCCGCACCACCAGCAGCGGCTCGGGCACGTCCTGCCAGCAAACGTGTCCGCGCAGCACGGGCGTGTGGTCCGTGACGCGCTGCCAGGCCGCCGCCAGCGCGGCCGGGTCCGACACGCCGTCCAGGTCGAAGGTCAGCTGCTGGAAGTAGACGCCCTCGTCGGCCTGGGAGAGCCCGTGGAAGAGCATGCCGGCCTGGGTGGGGGTGAGCGGGTGGACGTCCTCCACCGCGCCCGGGTCGTCCCCCACGATCCGGTCCACGCTCGCCTGGTCGAGGCGGGCCAGGGGGAAGTCCGACGGAGTGCGTCCGCCGCTGCCGGGCCGGACGGCGTGGCGCGCGATACCGGCCAGTGCGTCGGCGAAGCGTGCGGCCAGATCGGCGACGGTCGTCCTGGTGTGCAGGTCCTCGGAGTAGAACCAGGTGAACTCCAGCACGTCACCGTCCAGTCGGCCCACGACCTCCAGAGGGTGCGGACGTACCGCCGAGGGGTGGGCGTCCAGTTCGAGCGTGCGGAACGCTCCCGCGTACAGACCTCCGGTGTCCGGGAGGCCGAACCGGCCCAGGTAGTTGAAGCTGATCTGCGCCTGCGGCGCCCCGGGCAGGGCTCGCGGGCGGGTCAGGTACCGCAGGGCGTCGTGCCCGACCCCGTGCCGGGGTACCGCCCGCAGCTGCTCCTTGACCTGCTTGAGCACGGCGTCCCAGTCGGCGTCGGGCGGGACGGCGAGGGCGACGGGGTGGCGGGTGGTGAACCAGCCGACGGTACGGCTGGTGTCCACGTCGGCGAAGAGTTCCTCGCGGCCGTGGCCCTCGACGTCCACCAGCACCCGCTCGTGCCCGGTCCACGCGCACAGCACCCGGCCGAGCGCGCTCAGCAGTACGTCGTTGACCCGGGTGCGGTAGGTGTCCGGCAGGGTGCGCAGCAGGGCGGAGGTGTCCTCGGGGGTGAGGCGGACGGTCACCGAGCGCGCCGAGGCGTACGTGTTGTCGCCTTCTCCGTCGGCCGGGAGCACCGCCTGGGCGCCGGCGACGGCGTCGGTCCAGTACACGACCTCGTCGTCGAAGCCGCCGTCGGCCGCGTGGGCGGACAGGCGCCGGGCCCACAGCCGCACGGGTGAGGACTTCGGGGGCAACGCCGCCTGTACGTCTCGGCCTTCCCGGCGGGCGCGGTAGGCGCGGTCGAGGTCCTCCAGGAGCACGCGCCAGGAAACGCCGTCCACGACCAGGTGGTGAACGGCCAGGTGCAGCACGCGGGGCAGGCCGGGGCCGCGGTCGTGCAGCACCGCACGCAGCAGCGGGCCGTGGCGCAGGTCGAAGGGGCCGTGGTGCGGTGTGTCGGTGTCGGGGCCGGCGTGGCGGTCCAGACGAACGCGCGGTGCCCGGTCCTCGATGCGCCATGCGGCGCGGGGCGCCGCGTCCGGGTCGTCGAGGGCGTCGTCGGTGGCCGCTTCGCCGTTCTCCTCGGTGAGGAAGCGGGAGCGCAGCGCGTCGTGGTGGGCGACGAGGTCGTTGAGGGCCTCCTCCAGCGCCGCCGGGTCCACTGTCTCGGGAAGCTGGACGGACAAGGTCTGGGCGAAGACGCCCGCGCGCTCGGCCGCGCTGTCGAACAGCCAGCGCTGGATGGGCGTGAGCGGCGCGGGGCCGGTGGCGGGCACCGCGTCCGGGACGACGGGCCGTCGGTCGCCGGCCGCGTCGGCGCAACGGGCGAGGGCGGCGATCGTCTGGTGGCGGTACACGTCCCGGGAGGTCACCGTGAGGCCCGACTGGCGGGCCCGGGCCACCACCTGGATGCTGAGGATGGAGTCACCACCCAGCGTGAAGAAGTTGTCGTCCACCCCGACCCGGTCCACGCGCAGGATGTCCGCCCAGATCGCGGCGAGGGTGCGTTCGGTGGGCGTGCGCGGCTCGACGCGGTGCGGCCCGCTCCGTGCGGGCCGCGGGTCCGGCAGGCGGCCCCGGTCCAGCTTGCCGTTGGGGTTGAGGGGCAGGTCGGCCAGGACCAGGACGGCCGCCGGCACCATGTAGTCGGGCAGGGTGCGGCCGAGGGTCCGGCGCACCCCCTCCGGCTCCAGGTGCGCGTCCGGAGCGGGAACGACGTAGCCGACCAGACGACGGCGGCCGTCGCTCTCCCGGACGGTGGCCGCCGCCTCCGCCACACCGTCGACGCGGCGCAGCGCCTCCTCCACCTCGCCCAGTTCGATGCGGAAGCCGCGCACCTTGACCTGCTGGTCGGTGCGGCCCAGGTACTGCAGCTCGCCGTCGGTGGTCCACCGCACCAGGTCTCCGGTGCGGTACATGCGGTCCCCCGGCACGCCGAACGGGTCGGCCACGAACCGGGAGGCGGTCAGCCCCGGGCGTCCCAGGTAGCCGCGTGCCAGCCCCCCGCCGCCCAGGAAGAGCTCTCCCGTCACGCCGGGCGGCTGAGGACGCAGCAGGCGGTCCAGGACGTAGGCCCGGGTGGCGGCCACGGGCCTGCCGATCGGCGGGGCCTGATCCGGTGCCGTCGCGTCGGCGAACCACGCGGTGGCGTAGACCGTGGTCTCGGTGGGGCCGTAGATGTTGGCGATCTCGCAGTCCGGCAGGGCCCGCCGCAGGTCCTGCACGGTCTGTGCGGGAAGCGCCTCCCCTGCCAGGACGACGGTGTCCGCCGCGACGGCCGCGCCGCTCTCGGTGAACATGCGGGCGATCACCGACGGCACACCGCTGACCAGTCCGACCCGTCGGGGTTCGCCGGAGTCGGCGAGGGCCGGGAGGTCGGCGACCACCTCGATGCCGCCGCCCACGAGCAGCGGGCAGAGCATCTCGAAGACCGACACGTCGAAGTTCAGGGAGGTGGAGGCCACCACGTGGGCCAGTTGCCGGGGGCCGAAGCGCTCCCCCGCCCATTCCGCGAGGGCCGCGACACTGCGGTGGGTGACCACGACGCCCTTGGGACGTCCCGTCGAGCCCGAGGTGTAGATGACGTACGCGGGATGCTCGGGATCGAGGGGCCGCGCCCGCTCGGCGTCGGTGAGGTCGCCGTCGGCGACGGCGTCCTGGGCGAGGCAGTCCTCCAGGAGCAGCGCGGCGCAGTCCTCGGGCAGCGCGTCGGCGGTCTCGCGGGTGGCCACGACGAGAGCGGGAGCGGCGTCGCCGAGCATGAAGCGGATGCGCTCGACGGGGTAGCCGGGGTCCACCGGGAGGTAGCCCGCGCCTGCTTTGAGTACGGCCCACAGCACCGGCAACAGGTCCGCCGTCCGCGGCAGACACAGCGCCACCAGCGTCTCGGGACCGGCCCCGCGGGCGGCCAGCACTCGGGCGAGCCGGTTGGCGCGCCGGTTGACCTCGGCGTAGTCGAGGCGCTCGGAGCCGCAGACCACAGCGGTGCGCTCGGGTGTCCGTGCCACCTGTGCCTCGAACAGGGCGGGCAGTGTGCTGCCCGGGGCGCGGGCCGCGTCCGTGGCCCGCGGGTTCCACACCTCCAGCATGGTGCGCCGTTCGTCCTCCGACAGCAGGGCCAGCTCGCCCACCGTGCGGTGCGGCCCGTCCGCCATGCCCTCCAGCAGCCGGAGAAGGTGGCGGCTCATCCGGGCGACCGTCTCCGCCTCGAACAGGCCGGTGCTGTATTCGGCGGTGAGATCGCAACTGCCGTCGGTGCGCGGCGTGAACTCCAGCACCAGGTCGAACCGGGCCGCCGGGCGGGGCAGCGGGTGCTGCTCGAAGCGCACCCCTCCGGCCGGCGGCGGGTCGCTCAGGGCGGTCTGCTGCACCACGAGCACCTGCACCAGCGGGGTCCGGCTGGGATCCCGGGGCGGGGCGAGTTCCTCCACCACCCGGTCGAAAGGCACCGCGTCGTGGGCGAAGGCGTCCAGTACCGTCGCCCGCATGCTCTCCACGAACCGGTCGACGGTCGCGGCGTCGTCCACATCGCCGCGCAGCACCACGGTGTTGGCGAAGAACCCGGCCACGTCCTCCAGTTCGCGGCGTTCCCGCCCCGTGGTGACGGTGCCGAAGGCGACGTCCCGCTGGCCGGAGAACCGGGAGAACAGCACCGCCGCCGCCCCGGCGAACAGGGTGAAGACGGTCGTACCGCGCTCCCCCGCCAGGTGCCGCAGCCGTGCGACCAGCTCCGCCGGAAGGTGCTGCCGGTGCGCGGCGCCGGCCGTGGTGCGCACCGCGGGCCGGGGCCGGTCGGTGGGCAGCTCCAGTTGCGGCATGTCGGCCAGGTGCCGCTTCCAGTACGCGAGGTCCTCCGCTTGCCTGTCGTCGCCGCCCTGTCGACGCTCCCACACCGCGAAGTCCGGATACTGCACACCGAGTGCGGGCAGCCCGTCCGCCGTGCCGGACACCTCGGCCCGGTACAGCGCTGCCAGATCACGGGTCAGGATGCCCACGGACCAGCCGTCGGTGACGATGTGATGCTGGGCCAGTAACAGGAGATGGTCGTCGGCACCGCGGCGTACGAGCAGCGCCCTGGTGAGCGGGCCGGCAGCCAGGTCGAAGGGGTGCTCCAGCTCCTCGGTCAGCAGTCGTTCGGCGGCCTCCTCGCGCCGGGCGGCGGGCAGGTGCGTCACGTCGGCCGTGCGCAGCGGCAGGTCGCCGCGCGGGTGTACGCGTTGTACGCCGTGTCCGTCCTGCGTGGCGAAGGTGGTGCGCAGACTGTCGTGGCGGGCGGCCAGCCTGTCGAGGGCGCGGGCCAGCGCCGCGGTGTCGACGCCGCCGCGCAGCCTGAGCGCCGAGCCGGTGTTGTACTCGGTGCCGCCCGGGGTGAGGTCGTTCAGGAACCACAGGCGCCGCTGGGCGCTGGAGAGCGGGAGCGGCCGGTCGTGCGGGACGGCCGGGATCGGGTCCTCGCCCACCGCGTCGAAGGGGGCGCTGAGCAGTCGGGCGAGGGCCGCGACCGTGCGCGCGGTGAACACGTCCCGGATGGACAGGCGGGCGCCGAGTTCCTCGCGGATGCGGGCCAGGGCGCGGGCGGCGAGGACCGAGTCTCCGCCCAGGTCGAAGAAGTCGTCCTCGACGCCGACGGCGTCGGCCCCCAGGACGTCCGCCCAGACGCCGGCGAGCACACGCTCCCGCGCGGTGCGCGGCGCCACGTGTCGCCGGCCGACCGCGCGGACGGGCGCGGGCAGGGCACCCAGGTCGATCTTGTGCTGCGGGGTGAGCGGCAGGGTGTCGAGGACGACCACCACGGACGGCACCATGTGCGGTGGCAGGACGGCGGCGACGCTCTCCCTCAACTCCTCCGTGTCGAGGGTCTGTTCGGGGTCGGTGGGGGTGACGTATCCGACGAGTCGGCGCCGCCCGGGTTCGTCCTCGCGCACCACGGCCACGGCGTCGCGCACACCCGTCAGGCGCCGCAGCGCCGCCTCGATCTCGCCGGGCTCGATACGGAAGCCGCGCAGTTTCACCTGGCGGTCGAGCCGGCCCAGGTATTCCAGTTCGCCGTGCGCGTTCCAGCGTGCCCGGTCGCCGGTGCGGTAGAGCCGGGCGCCGGGCGGGCCGAAGGGGCTGGCGACGAACCGCCCGGCGGTGAGGCCGGGCCGATGGAGGTAGCCGCGGGCCACTCCCGCGCCGCCGACGAACAGTTCACCGTCGGCTCCGGGCGGCACCGGTCGCAGGGCCGCGTCCAGCACGTGCACCTCGGTGCCGGGGAGGGGGACGCCGATGGCCGGTGTGCCGGTGCCCGCGGCCAGGGGTCCGGTCCAGGACGCCACGATGGTCGTCTCGGTGGGCCCGTACGAGTTGATCATCCGCCGGCCCGGCGCCCAGCGGTCGACGAGTTCCGCCGGGCAGGCCTCCGCTCCCACGATCAGCGTCCGCAGGCGGCCCGCGTCGATCCGCGCCGGGTCGGGCAGGGTGGCGAGGGCGGCCGGCGGGATCAGCGCGTGGGTGATGCGGTGCTCGTTGACCACGGAGGCGAGTTCGTCGCCCAGCCAGGGGCCGTCCGGCGGTACGACGAGGGTGGCGCCGGACAGGACGGAGATGAACAGTTCCAGCACGGAAGCGTCGAAGCTGGGCGAGGAGAACTGCAGCACCCGGTCGCCCGGGCCCACGGCGTACTGCTCGGCGGCGCCCGCGGTGAAGGCGGAGATGCCCCGGTGGGTGACGGTCACGCCCTTGGGCGTTCCGGTCGAGCCCGAGGTGTAGATGACGTAGGCGGCGTGGTCGGCGTCCACCCGTGGGCGCGGTCTCGGGGTGTCTTCGGCGACTTCCATGGCGGTGCGTACGGCGGCCGGGTCGTCGAGGACCACGGCAGGTGCCGCGTCCCGCAGCATCAGCGCTCGCCGTTCGGCCGGGTACCGGGGGTCCACGGGCAGGAAGGCGGCGCCCGCCCGGGCCACGGCCAGCTCGGCGGCGATCAGCTCGAGGGAGCGCGGCAGGACCAGCGCGACCGTCCGCTCCGGTCCGGCCCCCCGCCGGGCGAGATCGGCGGCCAGCCGTCCGGTCCGCTCCGCCAGCTCCCGGTAGGACCACGTCCGTCGGCCGTCGGTGACCGCCTGCGCGTGCGGCGTACGGCTCACCCACGCCTCGAAGAGTTCGCCGAGCGGCCGGTGGGACACCGCCCCGTCTCCGGCTGCGGTGAGGTCGTCCGCCCGGGTGGAGGGGGACATCGGGTCGGGCGAGTTGTGCTTGTCCGTCATGGGAGTCCTCGAAGACGGTGACGATGCGGGGGCGCGCGGGCGCGGGGAGCCGCCCGAGCGCACCGGAGCCCCCGCGCTGGCCGCTCTTCGATGCGGGGAGAGGTGCGTCCGGATACGCCGGGACGGCTGGGGTGGGGCTGCGGGAACGGCTGCGGGTCAGGCGGTGCCGACGCGGCGGGCCGTGCGACCGGAGATCTGCACGCGGTCGACGCTTCCGTCGACGGGATCGCGGTGGAAGCGTCCACCGGGCTCCCTCCGGCCGGTGACCGGGTCGGCCAGGTCGCAGGTCAGATCCGGGTAGCAGATCAGCGGCAGCGGCAGGTCGCCGTCGATGGACAGCGCGGGCCGGCCTTCCGGGTCGAGGCTGATCCGGTACTCGGTCGTCCCGTTGCGGTAGGTCCCGGCGCATTCGGGGAAGGTGATGGGTCCGCCCCGGTCGGCGCGCGCGGGAGTGGTCGGCACACGCATGCCGGTGAGCCGGGTGAGGGTGTCGGCCAGGTCCCGCCACAGGGCGGTGGCGCCACCGGCGTTGCCGGTGAAGGCGACCACGACACCGCTGCGCGGCTCCGCGCGCAGGTGGCAGGAGGTGCCCTGGGCGTTCCCGTCGTGGCCGCACCACGATCGGCCGTCCTGCTGGTAGAGGGCGGCACCCAGGCCCCACGCGTCCGCCAGGGCGCCGGCCTCGGTTCCGGGCTCGGGGCGTCGCATCAGCGTGGCGACGGTGGGCGGGACGACGGTGGACCGGCCGATCAGGGCTCTGCCCAGCGCGATCAGGTCGTGGGCGCCGGCCATCAGGGCGCCGGCCGGGGCCTCGACGGGCGCCAGGTTCTGGCGGACCGGCCGCACGGCGCCTGTCGCGGTGTTGAGAGCGTGTCCGACGGCGGTCGGGCGACCGGGGGAAGGCTCGCCGAGGAAGGCGGGCGTGGTGCCCAGCGGCTCCAGGAGCAGGACGCGGACGGCTTCCTGCCAGGTCATGCCCGTCACGGCCTCGATCAGCCGTCCTGCCGCCACATGGCCGACGTTGGAGTAGGAGAAGTCCGTCCCGGGTGCGAACAGCGCGTTCTCGGCGGTGCACTCCGTCGACAGATAGCGGGAGGCAGTCATGCCCGCCGCGGTGTCCGAGTCGGGGCCGGTGGGCAGACCGGCCGTGTGGGAGAGGAGGTGACGCACGGTCACCTTGGGTAGGTCCCCGAACTCCGGCAGGATGTCGGCGACGGCCTCGTCGAGGTCGAGGTCCTCGTCGTCGACCAGCAGCATGACCGTGGCGGCCGTGTACGTTTTGGTGACACTCCCCAGCGGCACGGCCGTGTCGGCCGTGAACGCGGTGCCCCGGACGGCGTCGGCCGTCCCGGTGTGCACGCTGACGACCTCCGTCCCGGTGTCGACGGCCAGATGGGCGCCGGGTACGCGGTGGGTTCGCGCGAGGGTGTCGAGACTGTGCTGCAACGCCTGACGTAAGAGGGACGGTCGTGAGGCGGCGACTGAAGCGGCGGTGGGGTACGGCATGTGAAGGGGACTCCTGATGTCTGCGCATGGCCGTGACACGAGGGCCGATGGGGATGAGCGGTTCGGCCCGACGCGTCGGTGCGGGTGGGTGTCGGTGCGTGCTAACGCCTTACGACCTCGACCGGCAGATGACGTACGCCGACGATGACGGCCGGGTTCTGGAAGGTGACCTCGTCGTAGTCGGGGACACCCAGACTGGAGAAACGTTTAAGCAGCATCCGGAGCGCGATGCGCGCCTCCAGTCGGGCCAGGGGGGCGCCGAAGCAGAAGTGGATGCCGTGACCGAAGGTCAGGTGGGGATTGGGGTTCCGGGCCGGATCGAAGACGTCCGGCGCGCCGAAGCGGGCGGGATCACGGTTGGCGGCGCCCAGATGGGCCACCACCATCGTGCCCTCGGGAATCTCCTGATCCCCGATCACCACCGGGCGCGTGGTGCGCCGGCCGAGCTCCGCGAAGGGGGGCAGCCAGCGCAGCACTTCCTCGATGGCCTCCGGCAGCCGTCCGGTGTCGGCGCGCAACGAGCGGAGTGCGCCGGGGTGCCGGTCGAACGTGACGACAGCGTTGCCCAGGAGGGCCGTTGTGGTGATGTGGCCGGCGACCAGCAGCAGGGCGACGAAACCGACGATCTCCTGGTCTTCCAGACGGACGCCGTCCACTTCGGCGGCCACCAGTCGGCTGGTCAGATCGTCCCCCGGTCGCGCTCGGCACCTGCGGATATGGTGCAGGACGTAGCCGTTCATCTCTCGCACGGTCGGGGCGATGGCGTTCAGGGCCCGTTCCAGGTCGGCCATGCTGGGCGACTCGCCGAGTTCGTCACCCCCGAAGAGGGTGGCCGCCCACTCCTGGAAAAGCTTGTGGTCCTCGGCCGGGATACCGAGCAATTCGGCGATGACGATGATGGGCAACGGGTAGGCAAGGGCATCGACCAGATCGAACCGGTCGCAGTCGGCGATGTCGTCCAGCAACCGACCGCACACAGTTTCGATACGCGGTTCCAATCCCTTCACCATACGGGGAGTGAATGCCTGACTGACGAGCGTCCGGAGCTTGCGGTGCTCCGGTGGGTCCATGCCGACGAAATTGCCCTGCCGAAAGACCTCGAAGTCCTCCTGGGTGGGCGCGATGGACGAGAAGTCGGAGGAGTACGTCGTCGGGTCAGAGAGAATCCCGGCCACCGACGGGTAGTCCACCACCTGCCACGCGCCCTGCCGTTCGTCGTAATGGACCGGACCGCACGCACGTAAGGACTGCCATCGCTCGCCCAGTCTGTCGAAGGGCGAGTTCTTCTGGACCGATGGGTTGCCGGTCACCTTTTCTCCTTCGTGGGGAACGCGGGGACAGCGCATCCACAAGCGGTATGGGCGACGGTGAGCCGCGGACACGGGTCTTCCATGGGGCCTGGGTCGCTCCCGACAGGCAACCGGCTCTACCGGGGCAGCAAAGCGGCGGACACCTCGGAGCGGCGAGCAGCTGAAATTGCTGCGTCAAGCGTTTCGGAAACCGGCGCAGCTCCGGCCGATTCGAACAGCCATTTGCCGCACATTACCCGACACGCGCCTCACCACATACGCTGAGGACCACATCGACTCCATGCCGCCCTTTGGACGAACGGCAGTACTTGTGGTGCGTACCAAGCCGACATCACATATCTCCAGTGAACGCACCGCACAACTGCCGCGCGGTAGCTTCCGCTTGCCTCTATATATGGCGGGCCCTTGGGGTGGGCTCGACATCCCGACTCCATGCAAAGCTACGCATCCCCGCCGATCAGGGCAGGGCCATACGCACGACGAGCATCTTCGCCCCGGACGAACTCGGCGACAGTCTTCACGGTGGCTGAACCGAGAGCAACCCCCTCAAGTTGAAAAACGAGGTATATCGGCAAGCCCTCTCTCAGGGCACTCGGGCAGCCCGAACTAAACCCGTCGACGAGGCCCCGGCACGCGTGCCCCGGGAACAGATGGCTAAACAACCAAACATGTGGACCCTGCAATTCCCCTTGAGCGCACACCGCCCGCAACTCGCCTCACCTGCACGGAAATCGTTCGCCGCGGCCGCGCGAGCACGGCTGCAACGAAGCGGAACACCCGATTCGAGGACCGTTCACCGCTGGGAGGTGTTCCTCATGGAGCCCGGCGGCCGCCTACTGCCGCCACGGAAACACGGCCGAGACTCGACACTGCTTTCGGCCGAATCCCGTCGGGAGCGCGGGGGGCGCGCGGGGCGCACTTCTCTCGTGCGTGCGCGGGTACGCGCCCAGCCCGGCCTCCCTCGCGCGCCGGTACGGGAGTTGCGATCACGGCACCTGCCTGCCGGTTCACATCGTCGGAGCGCCGGGCCGAGCGTCCGGCGCCATCGATGCCGGGCGAAACCCACCCCGCGCCCACCCCCGCCGCACACACCTCGGCGAGGCGAGCCCCCGTCCGGATCGAGCTGACGGATGCGACGCGACGTGACAACCGGGGTATGTCCTCGGACATTCCGAGGGTCCGCAAGGAGCACTGACACGCGATGCGGTCCAGGGCAAGTGGGCAGCGAGCCATCACCGTGGTCTTTCGGTCGCACCCGCCGGATGTGCGCGGGCGTGCGCCACTCGGCGCCCGCACTCCTACCGTGGCGGGCGGTCCGACGGGTGACGGTGTCCGTCCTGCGGACCGGCATCCACAAGCGCGGGCCACCGTCCCCAGGAAAACGCGGACACCGGTGCCCTCGCCGAGGCCCCAAATCCCTGGCCCGCGGCTTCATCCACGACGACACCACCTTCGAGCCGGTCGTCCGCGCCATCGAGAAGGCTCCCGCTGGACGCCGTGCCCCCGGAGAACCGACCCCGGCCACCGCGGCAGAGGAAGGTGTCCGGGACGCGCACCAATTCGGCCCCACGTGCAGAGCCTTGACGAACCACTCTCCGCTACATGCCCAGGCCGGAACGAGGACACGGTTCCGCCGAGCTCGCGCGCGGCGGAGGACGCCGGTCGCCCCTCCCGGTCGAGTCATGGGGACGGCGCCATGACCGCGCATACGGCCCTGAGTACCTCGTCCTCCCGCTCCCGCAGGTAGTGGTGTCCCCCCGGGAACGTCCGGACCCGGACGCCGGCCGTCGTGGCGTCCGCCCAGGACGCCAGCCCAGCGACCGGACACGTCTCGTCGGCCTCACCACCGAACACCGTCATGGGCGCCTGCAGCGGCACCAGCGACTCCGGCCGGTAACGGTCCAGCAGGGCCAGGTCCGCCCGCAGCGGCGGAAGGATCACGGGCAGCAGCTCCGGGTGGTCGTACACCACGGCGTCCGGCCCACCAAGCCGCCGCATGGCCGCGACCAGCTCCTCGTCTCCCAGCCGGTGCCGGTGCTCCCCGTGGATCCGGTGCGGGGCGGGCCGCGCGGAGACGAAGACGTGGTCCATCACGAAGCCGTCCGCGCGCTCCAGCAGGCCGGCCAGCTCGTAGGACAGGCCGGTTCCCATGCTGTGCCCGAAAAGTGTCATGGGAAGGTCCAGCAACGGACGTAGTGTCTGCGCCAGTTGGTCGGCCATCTCGGTCATGTCCCCGATCGGTTCCTCGGCCAGCCGGTCCTGTCGGCCCGGGTACTGCACCGCGACGAGTTCAACCCCGGCCGGCAGCCGGCCGGCCCAGCCGGCGTAGGACCCGGCGGTCCCGCCCGCGTGCGGCAGGCAGACCAGACGGCTGACGACGGGCCCCTCCACCGGATGGCGGCGCAACCATTTGCCCATTGATCTCACTCCCCGGCGCGGGCGCTCAAGCGCAGCTTTTCGAGTGTCTCGTCGAACCGGTCGATGCCTTCGGCGACGGTCCATGGTGCACCGGCTCGTCGATCAACTGGTCGTCCACGGCCTTCGCTGACACCGCCTCTACCGACTCGACAGAGGCGGGATCGGTCACGTTCTCACTGGTCATCGATGCATCTTCCATGATCGGGAGTTACACCGAACGTCTTACAATTCCCCATGGACGCCCCGGCTATGCAGCGCTTATTCAGCGAGGGATTTGTCTGAGGCGCGAGCGGACTACTTACCGCAGCTCGCCACCCCACGGCACGCCGAAGCGGCACGAACTGAACCGGAGCCTGTCACGGGGAAGTCACCGCGGTGTCGTCCTTGGGACAGGGAAAGGTGTCGGGGGGAGTGCCCCACTTCGCAGGGTTCTGCCGGTCGGGCAGGACTCCGCAGCTGAGCAAGGTGGCTGTGATTCCGCTCGGTTGGGCGATCTCGCGGATGAACACCGCTTTGTCGGGCGGGTATTTGTTCTTGCCGTCCAGTTGCAGCACGCCGGATGCGCCGGGGTACTGGGACACGCCGTGGGCCAACGTCGCTTCCTTGCCGGGTGATCCTTTAGGATCCGGGGCTTGTGGCTCGTGATCATGTGGTGGGGGATGGCTTCCCGGAGCGGATACGGATC